>CAMDAL010000073.1 GCA_945888565.1 Devosia equisanguinis
TGAGGTTGGTGTCGAACACCACCTTCGCCCCAGCTTCCCGCGCCTTGACGATGGTCCGCATCAGCCGCCCCCGCGCCCGCGGCGCGAGGATCGCCATCGAGATGCCGGAGAAATAGACGATGTCGGCGCCCACCAGCGCGGCCTCCAGCGCCTCGGTGTCGTCGGCCAGCAGCTTCGCCGCCGATTGGCCGCGCCAGTAGGTGAAGTGCCGGTCGCCCTCGGCCTGGTGGATCATGTAGAGCCCCGGTCGCTTCCCGGCGATCGTCTGGATCCGCCCGGTGCCGATTCCGCCCTTGTCGATGAAGGCGCGCATCTGGGCCGAATACATGTCGTCGCCGAGCGCCGTCACGTAGTCGACGTCCCAGCCCTCCGGCAGCAGCGCCCGCATGTACCAGGCGGTGTTCAGCGTGTCGCCGGCATAGCCGAGCCGGTAGAGCCCTTCCTCGCCGCCCGACATTTCGATCATCGCCTCACCGACGCTAACGAACCGCTTGCCCACGCAAATATCCTCCGAAACAGTCGCCAGACTTATGCCCCACCCACCCGCCAACCGGAAGGCACTATGGCGTCCGACCAATGGCTCGACTAAGAAACAGGCACCCTCCTTAGCCTTGAGAGCTATGCTCTAGAGGCTAAGGAGGGGGCCGTCTCGGAGGAGAGGCCTTCATTCTGTCAGGGAGAAACCGCATGCACCTCAGCGCCGCCGCCATCCGTTCAGACTCCGCGCAGGCGCTGTTCAGCAACAAGGCGGTTTCCGTACCCGATTACGATCCGGCTGCCACAAAGCCCGGCATTGTCCACCTCGGTATCGGCGCCTTCCATCGCGCCCACATGGCCGCCTATGTCGATAGCCTGCTGGCGAACCACCCCGACTGGGCCATCATCGGGGCCTCGCTGCGCCGCCCCGATACCCGCGACGCGCTGGCCCCGCAGGATTTCCTCTACACCCTCGCCATCCGCGACGCGTCGGGCACCAGGGCCCGCATCATCGGCGCTATCCGCGATGTCATCGACGCCAGCGCGGATCGCACCGAACTGATTGAAACCATGGCACTTCCCGCCATCCGCATCGTCTCGTTGACCGTCACCGAGAAGGGCTACTGCTCCGCCCCGGCCTCCGGCGAGCTCGATGAAGCCCACCCCGACATCGTCCACGATCTCGCCTACCCCGACGCACCGCTCAGCGCCCCCGGCATCATCCTCGCCGCCCTGAAGCTGCGTCACGCCCGCGGACTTATCCCCTTCACCGTCATGAGCTGCGATAATCTCCCCTCGAACGGCAGAACGGCAGGCCGCATCGTCCGCCGCTTCGCCGAACTGACGGGAGACAAGGCGCTGATCGGCTATGTTAACACTGTTAGCTTCCCATCGACGATGATCGACCGCATCGTCCCGGCCACGACCGACGCCGACCGTAGAATCGTCAACGATATCATCGGCTTGGACGACGCATGGCCGATCATGACCGAGCCCTTCACCCAGTGGGTGATCGAGGACGATTTCCCCGCCGGCCGCCCCCCGTTCGAGCAGGCCGGTGCCCAGCTGGTCGAGGATGTCGAGCCGTTCGAGCTGATGAAGCTCCGCATGCTCAACGGCTCCCACTCCACCATGGCCTATCTCGGCTACCTCAGCGGTCACCAGTATGTCAGCGAGGCCATTGCCGACGCCGGAATCCACAAGCTCATCCTTGGGCTTATGACCGATGAAGCAATCCCGACCCTCCCCATGCCGCGTGCCGATCTCGAGGCCTATCGCGACCAGCTCCTCGCCCGCTTCGCCAATCCAGCGCTCAACCACCGCACCTGGCAGATCGCCATGGACGGCACCCAGAAGCTGCCGCAGCGCCTGCTCGGCACCATTCGCGCCCGCATCCAATCCGGCCAGCCCTACACCCGCCTCGCCCTCGGCGTCGCCGCCTGGATGCGCTACGTCACCGGCATCGACGAGAAGGGCCAGCCCATCGACGTCAAGGACCCCCTGTCCGCCCGCCTACGCCAGCTCGCCGACGCTGCCCACGGCAATCCGGAGCAGCTCGCCACCAACCTCCTCACCGTCACCGAAGTCTTCGGCCCCGACCTCCCGGCTTCAACAGCGTTCCGCCACGAGGTCACAGCCCACCTGAAATCCCTCTTCGCACACGGTGCCGCTGAGACGGTGCGCCGGCTCGCCTGAAGCACTGAGGTCGCCGGTGGTCCTCCACCGTGAAGCGGGGGAGGGGGACCAGACGAAGTCTGGTGGAGGGGACGTCCGGCAAACCCTACCCCCTCACATCCCCTTGTTCACCTTGGCAAATTCATCCGGCCCCATCGCGATCTTCGCGTCGTTCTCCCCGATCGCCTTCTCGTCCTTCCCCTCGAACTCCAGCGCGTGCAGCACCGAGCGCAGGATGGCCAGCCGGCCGCGCTTCTTGTCGTTGTTGAGGATGATCCGCCAGGGCGCATCCTTGGTGTGCGATGCCTCCAGCATCCGGTCGCGCGCTACCGAGTAGTCGTCGAACTTCTTCAGCGCTTCGAGGTCGATGGGTGACAGCTTCCAGACCTTCAGCGGGTCGTGCCGCCGGTCGTGGAAGCGCTTCAGTTGCATCTCCCGCCCGATCGCCAGCCAGAACTTGAACAGGTGGATGCCGTCATCCACCAGCGTCTCCTCGAATCTCGGCACCGCCTTGAGGAATTGCGTCGTCTCCTCGGGCGTGCAGAACCCCATCACCGCCTCGACGCCGGCCCGGTTGTACCAGGACCGGTCGAACAGCACCTGCTCGCCCGCCGCCGGCATCCAGTCGACATAACGCTGGAAATACCACTGCGTCCGCTCCCGGTCCGACGGCTTGGGCAGCGCCACGCTCATGTTGAAGCGCGGGTTCAGGTTCTCGAGGTAGGTGGCGATCGACCCACCCTTGCCGGCCGCGTCGCGCCCCTCGAACACGATGACGATGCGTTTGCCGGTCTTGGCCTGGTCATGCTGCAGCAGGGCGAGTTGCCGCTGCGCCGCCAGCATCTGCGTCGCATACTCGTCTTCGTCGAGCTTCTCGTCATAGGGGAAGCCACCCGAGGTGAGCGTCCGCTTCTTGATGGGACGCGGCAGCACCGGATCATCCAGGTCGAATCCTGCAATGGCATCGGACATTTGGCTTGAAACTCCCACTCGACTGTCATGACTGCGTCACGAGCGTGATATGAAGAACGCAGTTCTGGCAAGCGCGGTCGAATCAAGCCCGCTTGCGGGGTGAGGAGCCCCCTATGGCCGACGAAGCGCAGCGGAGTGGCGGCGGTGCTGCCACCGCGTGGAACCAGGTGGTGAAAGCACGGCTATACGGCCGGCTGCTCCTCCTGCTTGCGGTCGGCTTGGTCTTCATGACCCTGGCGGGCATGCAGAGCATCGATCCGTGGATCGGCATCGTCGCCTACGCCGTGGTGCTGGCGCTCGCCGCCATCGTCCCCGAAACGAGCGAATCCCCAACCAACCTCGCCACGGTATCGCGCGCCGCCGATCCGGCGTTCGGCGATGGCGTCCGCCTGTTCGCCGATGCGCTGCCTGATCCCGCCATCGTCCTCGACCGGCGCAGCGTGGTGTTCCACCTCAACGCCGCCGCCCGCCAGCAATTTCCGGCGGTGATCGTCGACTCCCCGCTGGCTTTCACCCTGCGCGCCCCCAGCGTGCTCGGCGCCATCGAGACCGTCCGCCGCACCAACCAGCCCGAAACGATCGAACTGCACCAGTCCGTCCCCAACGAAACCTGGCACCGCGTCACGGTGGCCCCGCTGGCGCCGGGCGATCCGGTGAACGACGGCGCCCTCGTCATCACCATGCACAACCTCACCGAGGGCAAGCGGCTGGAATCACTGCGCTCCGATTTCATCGCCAATGCCAGCCACGAGCTGCGCACGCCGCTGACCTCGCTGGTCGGCTTCATCGACACGCTGCTCGGCCCCGCCGCCAACGACAAGGAGGCTCGCGAGCGCTTCCTCGGCATCATGCGCGGGCAGGCCGCCCGCATGGCCAAGCTGATCGAGGACCTGCTGTCGCTGTCCCGCATCGAGATGCGCCAGCACGTCCGTCCGACCGCGCCGGTCGAGCTCAACACCCTGGTGCGCGAGGTAGCCGAGGGTCTGCACAGGGTCGCCGCCGATTCCGGCACGAAGCTGGTCCTCTCGGTTCCCGATGAGCCCCTCGTGATCCCCGGCGATCGCGACGAGCTCTACGAAGTGGTCGAGAACCTCATCGAGAACGCCATCAAGTATGGAGCCGAGGGCGGCGATGTCGAGGTGTCGCTTGGCCCGGCCACCTCGCGCCAGGGCTTCGCCGCTGCGCTCACCGTCACCGATCATGGCCCCGGCGTTGCGGCCGAGCACGTGCCCCGCCTGACCGAGCGCTTCTATCGCGTCGATGCGGACTCGAGCCGCAAGAAGAAGGGCACCGGCCTCGGCCTCGCCATCGTCAAGCACATCGTCACCCGCCACCATGGCGTGCTCTCCATCAAGAGCCAGCCGGGGCAGGGCACCCGAGTGGAAGTGCTGCTCAGAAAGTGACGGACTCGGCCTTGTCCACAGGCCGGCACTCGCTGGATGTGTGATTATTCATTCGGATCAATGGATTAACCTGTCATAAAACGGTAGTCCGACCGTCATAAAACCTTTCCCCAACGGCCATAGGGTCCGGCGGTCCCAGCAGGCGGCAAGGAAGCCAGCCTGTAGATTGGGCGACCGGCGCATTGTCTCCGAAAGGGAAGATTTCATGAAGATCGCACTCTACGCAGGTGTAGCTGCTCTCGCGCTCGCCGCTGCTGCCACTGGCGCTCAGGCCCAGACCCGCGACCAGATCCGTATCGTTGGTTCGTCCACCGTGTTCCCCTACACCCAGGCCGTTGCCGAGCAGTTCGGCGCTGCGACCGGCGGCGCTGCCCCGGTTGTCGAGTCGACCGGTACCGGTGGTGGTTTCCAGGTGTTCTGCGGCGGCGTCGGCGCTGATCACCCCGATATCACTGGTGCCTCGCGCGCCATGCGTCTGTCGGAATTCGAACTGTGCGCCACCAACGGCGTCGACTCGGTCACCGAAGTGCTGATCGGCTATGACGGTCTGAGCATTGCTCACTCGCAGCAGGGCCCGGAACTGAACCTCACCAAGGCTCAGATTTTCCAGGCGCTGGCTTCGGAAGTCGAAGTCAACGGCGAGATCGTCGCCAACCCCTACAAGATGTGGAACGAGATCGACGCGTCGCTCCCGGCCACCGCCATCACCGTGTTCGGCCCCCCGCCGACGTCCGGCACCCGTGACGCGTTCGTCGAGCTCGTCATGGTCGAGGGTTGCGAAGCCTTCCCGGCGATCGAAGCTCTTGAAGGCGACCGCAAGGATGAAGTCTGCGAGCGCATGCGTCAGGACGGTCCGTTCATCGAAGCCGGTGAGAACGACAACCTGATCGTGCAGCGCCTCAACGCCGACACCAACTCGGTCGGCATCTTCGGCTACTCGTTCCTGTTCGAGAACTCCGACACGCTGAAGGCCGTCGCCGTCGATGGCGTGCTGCCGTCCTTCGAGACCATCGCCGATGGCAGCTATGCCGTCTCGCGCCCGCTCTACATCTACCTCAAGAACGCTCACAAGGGCGTCATCCCGGGCTTCGAGGACTTCGTGAACGAGTACGTCTCGGAAGCGTCGTTCGGTGAAGGCGGTTACCTGTCCGAGCGCGGCCTGATCCCGCTCCCGGCCGACCAGCGCGACGCGACCCGCGCCAACGTCGCTGGCGGCGTGGCGATGACCGCACCGGCGAAGTAAGTACCCAAATTGATTGGAGGCCGGCCTTGGTGCCGGCCTCCTTTCATTCGTCTCGAATGGGGGTTCAGTGTGGCTGGGTATCTGTTTCTGGCAATCGTCGTCCTCGCGACCGCGGCCTACTTCGTAGGCACCATGTCTGGCCGTCGGCTGGTGCCGGCAGGTGGCGAGAAGGTCCACTCGCTGCCGGGCTACCACGGGCTGCTGGGCGCTTTCGCGGTGTTCATTCCGGCCGCCATCGTCCTCCTGCTCTGGCTGGCGTTCCAGTCGCGCATCGTTGATATCTTCCTGGTCAATAGCCTTCCCTCGACGCTGATCGAGGGTCTAGGCACCGGCCAGATGTCCTTGCTGCTGTCCGAAATCAGGAATGTCGCGGCCGGGGTGGTTTTCTCCGAACCCGTGCCTGATGTCGTCGCTGCTGCCGAGCGGCTCAAGAGCTTCCGCGAGGTCTCCGAGTGGATCATCGCCGCTCTTGTCGCGGTGCTGATGCTCGGCGGGTTCCTCTGGGTTCGCAGCCAGATTGCGGTCCGCTTCCGCGCCCGCAACGCCGTCGAGCGGGTGCTCTCGGGCGTGATGGTGGCCTGCGCGGGGCTTGCCATCCTGATCACTCTCGCAATCTTCTTTTCGCTTCTCTACGAAGCCATCCGGTTCTTCAGTGTCGTTCCGCCGATGGAGTTCTTCTTCGGCCTGCGCTGGGAACCGCAGATCGCCATCCGGGCTGATCAGGTCGCCGGTGCCGGCGCCTTCGGTGCGATCCCGGTGTTTGTCGGTACGTTCCTGGTTGCGGCCGTGGCCATGGCTGTCGCTACCCCTATCGGCCTGTTCACCGCCATCTACCTCGTCGAGTATTCCAGCGACCGTTTCCGCTCGATCATCAAGCCGACACTGGAAATCCTCGCCGGTGTGCCAACCGTGGTTTACGGCTTCTTCGCCGTGCTGACGGTGGCCCCGGCCATTCGCGAAGCCGGTGGCCTGATTGGCATCGTCATGTCACCCAACAGCGCCCTCGCTGCGGGCCTGGTGATGGGCATCATGCTGATCCCGATCATCGCGTCGCTCTCCGATGACGCCCTGCGGGCCGTGCCGCGCACCATGCGCGACGGTTCCCTGGCCATGGGCGCCACGCCGGGCGAAACCGTCATGAAGGTCCTGGTCCCCGCGGCAATCCCGGGGATCATGGGCGGTGTGCTGCTGTCCACGTCTATCGCCATCGGCGAGACCATGATCGTCGCCATGGCGGCGGGCCTGATCGCCAGCCTGACCATCAATCCGCTCGACTCCGTCACCACCGTGACCGTGCAGATCATCACCCTGCTGACCGGTGATACCGAGTTCGATAGCCCGAAGACCTTGGCCGCGTTCGGGTTGGGGCTTGTCCTCTTCCTGATGACGCTCATCCTCAACGTGATCGCATTGACGATCGTCAAACGGTTCAGAGAGCAGTATGACTGAGAGCACCATTTCAGGCACCGGCGCCGCCGTTGCGGCAAGGCCGTCGTCGAAAGCCGCGGCTGCCTTGCGAAAGCGCCGCTACGCTGCCGACACCCGGCTGCGCCTCGCCGGCCTCACCGCGATCCTGGCTGCCGTGGGCATGCTCGGACTGTTGCTGTGGACCATCGTCTCGCAGGGCCTCCCGGCCTTCACCCAGACGCACGTGCGGCTCGATTTCCCGCTGTCGGCCGAACTGGTCGACCCGGCGGACCTCGAGGCGACCAACTGGCGCGCCGTCATCACCGGTGGGCTGAATGCGGCCCTCGGTGAAACCACATCCCCGGCGCAGCAGCGCCTCCTGTCGCAGATCATCACCAACAACGCCCAGTTCATCGTTCGTGATGCGGTGCGCGCCAACCCCTCGCTCGTCGGCAGCAGCATCACGCTTGCGGTGCCGGCCGCCGATCCCTTCGATGGGCTGAACAAGGGGCAGGTGCTCCGGGACGTGCCTGAGGCTAACCGTCGCGTGAGCGACGCTCAGATCGCCTGGTTCGACCAGTTGTCGGCCCAGGGGCGGGTAACCGCACCCTTCAACTGGGGCCTGTTCTTCAATGCCGACAGTCGTTTCCCTGAGATGGCTGGTCTTGCCGGGGCGATCACCGGATCGTTTTACCTGCTCCTCGTGTGCTTCCTGATCAGTTTCCCCGTCGGCATCGCCTCGGCGATCTATCTTGAAGAGTTTGCGCCTAAGAACCGGTGGACCGACCTGATCGAGGTCAACATCAACAACCTCGCCGCCGTGCCGTCGATCGTCTACGGCCTGCTCGGTCTCGCAGTCTTCATCCAGGTCTTCGGCGCGCCGCGCTCGGCACCACTGTCGGGTGGCCTCGTGCTGTCGCTGATGGTTCTGCCGACCATCATCATCTCCACCCGTGCCGCACTCAAGGCTATCCCGCCCTCCATCCGCGAGGCGGCGCTGGGCATGGGAGCATCCAAGCACCAGGTCGTGATGCAGCACGTACTTCCGCTGGCCATGCCCGGCATCCTTACCGGCACCATCATCGGCATGGCGCAGGCCCTCGGCGAGACCGCTCCGCTGCTCCTGATCGGCATGAACGCCTTCGTGACCAGCCCTCCGGGCGGTATCCTCGATGCGTCCACGTCGCTGCCCACCCAGATCTTCATCTGGGCCGATAGCCCGGAGCGTGGCTTCGTGTCACGGACCTCCGCCGCGATCATGGTGCTGCTGGGCTTCCTTCTCTTCATGAATGCAATTGCGATCTTCCTTCGCAGCAAACTCGAACGTCGGTGGTAGTCGAATGGACGCGACGCTTGGAATGGCAAAGACGACCGAAAATGCGGGGACTCCCTTGATCCAATCTGAAATCAACCATGCAACCCCGGTACGGGCCCGCGACGTGGTGGTGCACTATGGGACGAAGCAGGCGCTGTTCGGGGTCTCGATCGATATCCCCGAGCGGGCGGTGACGGCCTTTATCGGCCCATCGGGCTGTGGCAAGTCGACCTTCCTGCGCTGCATCAACCGCATGAATGACACCATCGTCGGCTGCAAGGTGACCGGCAAGATCGAGCTCGAGGGCGCCGACATCTACGATCCGTCGCTCGATGTCGTCGAACTGCGCGCCCGGGTCGGCATGGTGTTCCAGAAGCCCAACCCGTTCCCCAAGTCGATCTACGACAACGTCGCGTACGGCCCGAAGATCCACGGCCTCGCGCAGTCCAAATCCGCTCTCGACGAGATCGTCCATTCGTCGCTGCGCAAGGCCGGCCTGTGGAACGAGGTCAAGGATCGCCTCAACGAACCCGGCACCGGCCTTTCCGGTGGTCAGCAGCAGCGTCTCTGCATCGCCCGCGCTATCGCGGTCGGGCCCGAGGTGATCCTGATGGACGAGCCTTGCTCGGCCCTCGACCCGATCGCCACCGCCATCGTAGAAGAGCTCATCGACGAGTTGCGCGAGAACTATACCATCGTCATCGTCACGCACTCGATGCAGCAGGCCGCCCGCGTCTCCCAGAAGACCGCGTTCTTCCACCTCGGCAAGCTGATCGAGGAAGGCAAGACAGAAGACATCTTCACCAATCCCAAGCACAAGCAGACCCAGGACTACATCACCGGCCGTATCGGCTGATTGGGATAAGGAACCGAAGCATGCCCGCTACGCTGAACGAGCATATCGTCACATCCTACGAAGACGAACTGATCGACCTCAACAAGTCCATCTCCGAGATGGGCGGCATGGTCGAGCAGGCGATCACCGAAGGCGCCATGGCGCTCTTGAAGCTGGATCACGCCCAGGCCCGGAACGTCCGTACGTTCGACGCCCAGATCGACCAGATGCAGCAGCGCATCAACGACTCTGTGGTCTCGATCATTGCCCGCCGCCAGCCGATGGCCACCGATCTACGCATGGTCGTCACTGCCATCCAGGTCGCCAACGACCTCGAGCGCACAGGCGACATGGCCAAGCAGCTGGCCAAGCGCACCCTGCAGCTCGAAAACCTCGGGCTGGCGCCGAAGTTCTACAATGGCGTCAAGCACATGAAGGACCTGGTGTCGCGCCAGCTGCAGGCCGCACTCGATGCCTACCTGACGCGCGACAGCAAGGCGGCCGTCGAGGTCTGCAACCACGATGACGAGATCGACGCCATCTACAACTCGCTGTTCCGCGAATTGCTGACCTACATGATGGAAGATCCGCGCAACATCACGCAGTGCACGCACCTGCTGTTCTGCGCCAAGAGCCTTGAGCGCGTCGGCGACCACGCCACCAACATCGCCGAGGCGGCCTACTACCTCGAGACCGGCCACCACCTTGGCGCCGACGAACAGCAGCGTCAGAAGCTAGAGGCATAAGGCATGAGCGCAACGATCCTCATCGTCGAGGACGAGGCCGACCTCGCCGTGCTGCTGCGCTACAACCTGGAGGCCGAAGGCTTCCGCGTTGCCACTGCCGCCTCGGGTGACGAGGCGGTGGAGCGCATCCGCGACGGCGTGCCGGACCTGATCCTGCTCGACTGGATGCTGCCGGGCCTTTCCGGCATCGAACTCTGCCGCCGCTGGCGGGCCCGCGAGGAAACCGCCCGCACCCCGATCATCATGATCACCGCGCGCGGCGAGGAAGAAGAGCGCGTCCGTGGCCTTGCCACCGGCGCTGACGACTATGTCGTCAAGCCCTTCTCCATCCCCGAGCTTCTCGCCCGCATCAATGCACTGCTCCGCCGCTCGAGCCCGCAGCTCGTCACAGCCGTGCTGAAAGCGGGCGATCTCGAGCTCGACCGCACGTCCCACCGCGTCCGTCGCGGCGGCCGTGAGGTCCATCTTGGCCCCACCGAGTACCGCCTGCTCGAATACCTGATGCGCCACCCCGGCCGCGTCTACTCGCGCGAGCAACTGCTCGACGGCGTCTGGGGCAACGACGTCTATGTCGACGAGCGCACGGTGGATGTGCACGTTGGTCGCCTGCGAAAAGCCATCAACCGCCACCGCGACGCCGACCCCATCCGCACCGTCCGCGGCGCCGGCTACGCCTTCGACGAACGCTTCCAGGCCCCAGCCTGATTCAACATCTAGGGCCACCGGCGTGTCGGTGGTCCTCCACTGTGGCGAAGCCACGGGGGAGGGGGACCAGCCGTAGGCTGGTGGAGGGGGCGCGCGCAGGCGCAACCTTTACCCCACCGTCACCGCGAACCAAAATACCCCGGACCGAAGCAGTGCGCTTCCGCCCCTCAATGCCGGTGGTCGTGATCCTCGAACTCGTCCGGCGTGAAGTGGTAGTCCGCCGAGCAGAACTCGCAGACCACCTCGATCTCGCCGTCCACCACCATGTCGGCGCGGTCTTCGGCCGAGAAGTTGTCCCGCAGCATCGACTCGATCCGCTCCGCCGAGCAGGTGCAACGCTCCTCGAGCGCCACCGGATCGAACACCCGCACGCCCGGCTCGTTGAACAGCCGGAACAGCAGCCGCTCGGCGCTGAGGTCGGGGTCGGCCAGCTCCTCGTCACCCACGGTGCTGACATAGGCGCGCGACGTCGTCCACTTGTCGTCCTGCACGAAGTGCTGGTCGGCGGTGTCAGGGTTGTCGAAATTGCCATCGCCGGGCAGGTCCGGCATCACCGACAGGCCGTGCGGCGGCAGGTGCTGCACCAGCACGCCGCCGGCGCGCCAGTGATGGCCGAGGCCGCGCACCGTGTGCTCGGCCACGGCGAGCCGCACCAGCGTCGGGATCTGCTCGGACTGCTGGAAGTAGGTGTGCGCCACGTCCTCCAGCGAGCCGCCATCCAGCGCCACGATGCCCTGGTAGCGCTCCATGTGGACGCCCTGGTCGATGGTCATGGCGAGGTGGCCCTTGCCCAGCAGCTGCGTCGGCTTGGTCTCGCCACGCTCGATCGCCATCATTACCGCATCGGCATCGAAGCGGGCGTAGCCGCGCAGACCGTCGGGCGCGTCGAGGTCGACGACAATCAAGTTCACCGGCCCATCGGTCTGCGTCTGCAGGATGAAGCGCCCGGCGAACTTCAGCGACGAGCCGATCAGTGCGGCCAGCACCACCGCCTCGCCGAGCAGGCGAGCGACGGGGGCAGGGTAGTTGTGGCGGGTGAGGATCGCGTCGAGCGCTGGCCCAAGGCGCACCACGCGCCCCCGGCTGTCCAGCGTATCGACGGTGAACGGCACGACCACGTCGTCGCCGGATTCCGGGCGGTCGAGGCCAATGGTGCTCAGCTGCATCTCAGTCATCGAAATTCCAATCCCGCGGCACGCCGGCCCGGGATCAGGGCAGCGCCGCGCTAGTTGAGTTCAGGCATGGCAGCAACCGTCAGGTGTTCTGGCGATCCTGGCCAAGCGCCCAGCACAGGATGGCCTTCTGGGCGTGCAGGCGATTTTCGGCCTCATCAAACACCACCGATTGCGGTCCGTCGATGACCTCGTCGGTCACCTCGTCGCCGCGGTGCGCCGGCAGGCAGTGCATGAACAGCGCGTCCTTGTCGGCAAGTCCCATCAGATGGGCATTCACCTGGTAGGGTTTCAAGGCCCGGCGGCGCTCGGCTGCATCGGTGTCGCCCATCGAGACCCAGGTGTCGGTGATGATGAGGTCGGCATCCTTCACCGCCTCCTCGGCGTCCTCGATCAGCCGCACTGCCGCACCCGCCTTGCGGATGTCGGTGAGCAGGTCCTTTTCCGGCGCGTATTCTTCCGGAACCGCGATGGTGAGTTCGGCGCCGAACAACTCGGCGGCGTTCACCCAGCTGGCCAGCACGTTGTTGCTGTCTCCCACCCAGGCGATCTTGGCGCCCTTGATGTTGCCGCGGTGCTCCTCGAACGTCATCACGTCCGCCATCACCTGGCACGGGTGCGCCCGGCGCGTCAGCCCGTTGATCACCGGCACGGTCGCCGCCTCGGCCAGGTCGAGCAGGTCCTGGTGGGTGAGGATGCGGATCATGATCGCATCGACATAGCGGCTCATCACCTTGGCCGTATCGGCAAGCGTCTCTTCGCGCGACAGTTGCATCTCGGCGCCGGTCAGGAAGATCGTCTCGCCGCCCAGTTGGCGCATGCCGACATCGAACGACACGCGGGTGCGGGTCGACTGGCGCTCGAAGATCATCGCCAGCACCTTGTCCTTGAGGAGCAGCGGGCGGTCGCCCTTTTTCAGGCGCTCCTTCAGTTCCACGGCCTGGCTGAGCATGCCGCGCAGGGTAGTGGCGTCGAAATCGTCGAGATTGAGAAAATGCCTTGGGGTGGTCATCAGACCTCTCCTCATGTGGGACTCTTCCGGTCACGGAAGATCGGGCCGGGCACCGGCTGCTGTCCGGTGCCCTCGAGCCGTCCGGCAATTGGGTCAGGCGGTGGCCTTGTTCGCCTCTGCGTCGATCGCCTCGAACACCGCGGCGAGCTTGCCCACCGCCAGTTCGATATCGGCCTCGGTGATGACGAGCGGCGGCAACAGCCGCAGCACGTTCTCGTTGGCCGTCATCGCCAGCATGTGATGCTCGTCGCGCAGGCGGGCGGCCACGTCCTTCACCGGCGTGGCGATGCGGATGCCGGCGAGCAGGCCCTTG
>CAMDAL010000074.1 GCA_945888565.1 Devosia equisanguinis
GCTCGTAGAGGAACTTGGCGATCGGCGAGTTGTCGCCGAGGGGGGTGAGCAGTTCGATCTTGGTGTTCGCGAGCTCGATGAACACCACGGTGACGCCGTGCTCTGGCAGCGGCTGCGGCGCGTGGACGTGCGCGCCGAGCTGATCGCGATATTTCGCTGCTGCTGCAAGGAGATCGGGGACGGCGATGGCAATGTGATTCAAGCGGCCGATCATCGGTTGCTGAGCCTTCCCTCGATCTGGTTCAGCACCGAGAATGCGGCTTCGAGGACGTTGGTGCCGGGGCCGAAGATTTCGGCGACGCCGGATTGGCGCAGGAAATCGTAGTCCTGTTCGGGGATGACGCCGCCGACGATGACAGTGACGTCGCCGAGCCCCCTGCCCTGAAGTTCGGCGATCAGTTCGGGGACGAGGGTCTTGTGGCCGGCCGCTAGCGAGGAGACGCCGACGGCATCGACCTTGAGTTCAGCGACATGGGTAGCGACTTCGCCTGCGGTTTCGAACAGGTCGCCCATGTGAACGACAAAGCCCAGGTCGGCGAAGGCGGTGGCGATGATTTTGGCGCCGCGATCATGCCCATCCTGCCCCATCTTGGCGATGAAGAGCGCCGGCGGGCGCTTTTCCTTTGCTGTGAAAGCGGCAATGCGATCAGTCACTTGGGCGTATTGCGGGTCGCCGATGTAGGTTTCGGCATAGACGCCGGAGATGACGCGGGTGATGGCGGCGTGGCGGCCGAACACGGTCTCGAGCGCGGCGGAGATCTCGCCAAGGGTGGCGCGGGCGCGGGCGGCTTCGATGCTGGCGGCGAGCAGGTTGCCGTCGGCTTTCGCCTGATCCTGCAGGGACTTGAGGGCGGCGGCTATTGCGTCGGGGTCGCGGGTGCGGCGGAGATCGGCGAGGCGGGCGACCTGCTCGTCGCGGACCTTGGCGTTGTCGATCTCGCGGATCGCAATTTGCGCTTCGTTTTCAAGCCGGTAGCGGTTGACGCCGACGATGACATCCTCGCCGCGATCGACCCGGGCCTGGCGCTGCGCGGCGGCCTTTTCGATCTCCAGCTTCGGGGTGCCGGCGGCGACGGCGGCGGTCATGCCGCCTTCGGATTCCACCTGCGCGATCAGGGCACTGGAGCGCTCGACGAGGTCGGCGGTGAGGGCTTCGATGTAGTAGGAGCCGCCGAGCGGATCGACGACGTCGGTGACGCGGCTTTCGTGCTGCAGGATCAGCTGGGTGTTGCGGGCGATGCGGGCCGAAAATTCCGTCGGCAGCGCAATGGCTTCGTCGAAAGAGTTGGTGTGGAGACTCTGGGTGCCGCCGAGCACGGCGGCGAGGCCTTCGATCGTGGTGCGGACGATGTTGTTGTAGGGGTCCTGCTCGGTCAAAGACACGCCCGATGTCTGGCAATGGGTGCGCAACATCATGGATTTGGGGTCTTTGGCGCCCAGTTGCACCATGAACTTCTGCCACAGCGTGCGCGCCGCGCGCAGCTTCGCCACTTCGAGGAAGAAGTTCATGCCGATGCCGAAGAAGAAGCTGAGGCGTGGCGCGAAAGAATCGATGTCGAGACCGCGGGCCTGCGCCGAGCGGACATACTCGACGCCGTCGGCGATGGTGTACGCGAGCTCCTGCACCGCGGTCGCTCCCGCCTCGTGCATGTGGTAGCCGGAAATCGAGATCGAGTTGAACTTCGGCATGTGCGCGGCGGTGTAGGCGATGATGTCGCCGACGATCCGCATGCTCGGCGCGGGCGGGTAGATGTAGGTGTTGCGGACCATGAACTCCTTGAGGATGTCGTTCTGGATGGTCCCGTCGAGCTGGCTCTGCTTCACCCCCTGCTCTTCCGCGGCGACGATGAACATGGCGAGCACCGGCAGGACGGCGCCGTTCATGGTCATCGAGACCGACATCTGATCGAGCGGGATGCCGTCGAACAGCAGCTTCATGTCCTCGACGCTGTCGATGGCCACGCCGGCCTTGCCGACATCGCCGGTGACGCGCGGGTGGTCGCTGTCGTAGCCGCGATGGGTGGCGAGATCGAAGGCGACGCTCAGGCCTTTTTGGCCGGCGGCGAGGTTCTTGCGGTAGAAATCGTTGGATTCGCGCGCGGTGGAGAAGCCGGCATACTGGCGGATGGTCCAGGGGCGGCCGGCATACATGGTGGCGCGGACGCCTCGGGTGAACGGGGCGGCGCCGGGGAGAGACGCAGCGGCGTCGGGATCGACATCATCAGCAAAATAGGCGGGGCGGATTGGGAGATCGCCGTAGTCGCGGTTGAGCGAGTCGACGGGGGTGTCGCGGAGGTCTTTCTGGGCGAGCTTGGCCCAGTCGGCGAAGGTGGGTGACTTTGTCATTCGTCCCCTCACCCGGCCGCTACGAGGCCACCCTCTCCCCAGAGGGGCGAGGGGAAGATGGAGCCGGCGGGTTGGTAATTGTGGCCTACCCCCACCCTAGCTCCGCTAGCGCGCTGGCGCTTGCAAGCTTCGCTACCCTCCCCACAAGGGGGAGGGAGACGATGGAACCGAGGCCCCGGTTGAGCTCGAACCATCCCACAAGCACTCCCTCCCCCTTGTGGGGAGGGTAGCGCAGCTTGGCCGCCGATGCGGCCTAGCGGAGCTATGGTGGGGGTAATCGCCGCTGCGAGGATCGTGCTCATACCGCCTCGAACTCCAGGATCACCTCGTCCACTGCCAGCACGGAGCCGGGCTTGACCCGGACCTTGCTGACCCGGGCACGCTTCTCGGCTTTCAGCACGTTTTCCATCTTCATGGCTTCGACGATGGCGAGGGTCTGGCCGTCTTCGACGATGTCGCCTTCGGCAACGTCGATGCGGACGACCTGGCCGGGCATGGGGCAGAGGAGGAACTTGCTGAGGTCGGGCGGTTGCTTGATCGGCATCAGCGGCATCAGGTCGGCGACCTGGGGGAGCAGCACCTTGGCGATGAGGTCGGCGCCCTGCCAGCGGAGGCGGAAGCCGCCGGTGACGCGGTCGATCTTGACGTGGTGCAGCGCGCCATCGACGCGGGCGATGCAGAGCGACATGCCGGGCTTCCAGCCGGTCTCGACCAGCAGCTTCTTGCCGTCGGGGGCGGTGAGCCAATACTCGATGCCATCGGCGCGGACGGCGAAGTCCCAGCGTTGGCCGGCGATCAGTACGGCGCGCGGCGTCGGGGTGCCGGGATAGAGGCGGTGATCGAGGGCGAAGGCGGAGCAGCAGGCGAGCGCCGCGAGATGCGTCAGTGATTCAACGGCCAGCGCTACGCCGTTGAAACCGCCGGGGAATTCCTCGGCGATGTAGCCGGTGGTGATGTTGCCGGAGCGGAAGCGATCCTGCGCCATGACGGCGGAGACGAAGGGGATGTTGTTGCCGACGCCCTCGAGCTCGAACTCGTCGAGCGCATCGGCCATGGCATCGATCGCCTCGAGCCGGGTGGGCGCCCAGGTGCAGAGTTTGGCGATCATCGGGTCGTAGAAGGTGCTGATCCGGTCGCCTTCCTGCACGCCGGTATCGTTGCGGACGAAGGGCAGGTTTTCGGCGGGGGGGTTATAGCGGGTGAGGCGACCGATCGAAGGCAGGAAGTTGCGGTAGGGATCCTCGGCGTAGATGCGGGATTCGATGGCCCAGCCGTTGAGCGGCACCTCGGCCTGCGTCAGCGGCAGGTGTTCGCCGGCGGCGACGCGCAGCATCAGTTCGACGAGGTCGAGACCGGTGGTGAGTTCGGTGACCGGGTGTTCGACCTGCAGGCGGGTGTTCATTTCGAGGAAGTAGAAATTGCGCTCCCCATCGACGATGAACTCGGTGGTGCCGGCGGAGAAGTAGCCGACGGCTTTCGCCAGCGCCACGGCCTGCTCGCCCATCGCCTTGCGGGTCTTGGGATCGAGGAACGGCGACGGCGCCTCCTCGATGACCTTCTGGTTGCGGCGCTGAATCGAGCACTCGCGCTCGTTGAGCCAGAGCACCTCGCCGTGCTGGTCGCCGATCAGCTGGATTTCGATGTGGCGCGGCTCGGTGACGAATTTCTCGATGAAGATGCGATCGTCGCCAAACGAGGATTGCGCCTCGGAGCGGGAGCGCTCGAAACCCTCGCGAGCTTCGGCGTCGCTGTGGGCGATGCGCATGCCCTTGCCGCCACCGCCGGCCGAGGCCTTTATCATCACCGGGTAGCCGATGGAGCGTGAAATGCTCACGGCCTCCTCGGCGTCGGCGATCAGACCCATGTGACCGGGGACGGTGGAGACGCCGGCCGCAGCGGCGAGCTTCTTACTGGTGATCTTGTCGCCCATCGCCTCGATGGCGTTGGGCGGCGGACCGACGAAGATGATGCCTTCCTTGGCGAGCGCGGTCGGGAAGGCGGCGTTCTCGGAGAGGAAGCCGTAGCCGGGATGCACCGCCTCGGCGCCGGTCGCCTTGCAGGCGGCAATGATCTTGTCGATCGACAGGTAGGAATCACGGGCGGCCGAGCCACCGATATGCACGGCCTCGTCGGCGAGCTTGACGTGCAGGGCCTGGGCGTCGGCGTCCGAATAGACGGCGATGGTGCGGATGCCCATGCGCTTCGCCGTGCGGATGACACGGCAGGCAATCTCGCCACGATTGGCGATGAGGAGGGAGGAGAACATGCTGGACGCTTTGACCCTTGGACTATTCGGCGGCTACGGCGGGCGGTTGGGCGCTCGGGTAGCGGCGGCCCTTCAGCATCCCTTCGATGCTCAAATCCTCGTCAAGCTCCGGCCAGTGCAGGCCATACGGCGACAACTCGATCTGGTTGCGCTGCTCGGGCGTCGCCGCCATCAGAGGCGGATACCACCACAGCGGAGTTACAAGAAGCGCCCCATCAGCGAGTTCGACCACGAGCGACGTGTCCGTACAATGCGCGCTCGTTGGCTCAAGCAGGTCGCTATCAATTTCCAAAGTGCTCATTCCACCTCTCCAGGAACTCCTGACGGTGTGACTTTACCACATCGAGAAGTTCGTTGAGTTCCTTGTCCGTACATCGCTTGTTGCGCGCGACGGCCGTATTTTCCAACCAAACCTTGGCTTCCTTGCGGTCCTTCCGAATATGAACGTGCGGAGGCTCAGCGCTGTCGAGGCTGTAGAAGACAAACCGCCAACCCTTCCACTCGAACAGCGTCGGCATCAGCGCCTCACAGCGGAATGTTCCCGTGCTTCTTCAGCGGCGCGACGGCCTTTTTCGTCTTCAGCATCTCGAACGATCTGGCGATGCGGCGGCGGGTTTCGCGGGGCATGATGACGTCGTCGATGAAGCCGCGTTCGGCGGCGACGAAGGGGTTGGCGAAGCGGGCTTCGTAGTCGGCGGTGCGCTTGGCGATCTTGTCCTTATCGGTAAGCTCGCTGCGATAGAGGATTTCGGTGGCGCCCTTGGCGCCCATGACGGCGATTTCGGCGGTGGGCCAGGCGTAGTTGACGTCTGCGCGGATGTGTTTGCTCGCCATCACGTCGTAGGCGCCGCCATAGGCCTTGCGGGTGATGACGGTGACCTTCGGAACCGTGGCTTCGGCGTAGGCGAAGAGGAGCTTGGCGCCGTGCTTGATGATGCCGCCATATTCCTGCGCGACGCCGGGGAGGAAGCCGGGGACGTCGACGAGGGTGAGGATGGGGATCGAGAAGGCGTCGCAGAAGCGGATGAAGCGGGCGGCCTTCTTCGATGAATTGATGTCGAGGCAGCCGGCCAGCACCAGCGGCTGGTTGGCGACGACGCCGACGGTGGAGCCGTTGAGCCGGATGAAGCCGACGAGGATGTTGCCGGCGTGGGCGGCCTGGATTTCGAGGAAATCTCCCTCGTCGGCGATCTTCTCGATCACCTCGCGCATGTCGTAGGGCTGGTTGGCGTTGTCGGGGATGAGGGTGTCGAGGCTCGGCTCCTCGCGGTCGATGCTATCGTTGACGGCGACCACCGGCGGCTTGGCCAGGGCGCTGAGCGGCAGGAAATCGAACAGGCGGCGGACTTCGAGCAGGGTTTCGATGTCGTTGTCGAAGGCCGCATCGGCGACCGACGACACCTTGGTGTGGGTGCTGGCGCCGCCGAGTTCCTCGTGGGTGACGATTTCAGAGGTGACGGTTTTCACCACGTCCGGGCCGGTCACGTACATGTAGGACGTGTCCTTCACCATGTAGATGAAGTCGGTCATGGCCGGCGAATAGACCGCGCCGCCGGCGGTGGGGCCCATCACCACCGAGATTTGCGGGATGGCGCCCGAGGCCTGGACGTTGCGCCAGAACACTTCGGCATAGCCGCCGAGCGCCGCGACGCCCTCCTGGATGCGGGCGCCGCCCGAATCGTTGAGGCCGATGACGGGGGCGCCGTTCTGCAGCGCCAGGTCCATGATCTTGCAGATCTTCTGGGCATGCGTTTCGCTCAGCGAGCCGCCGAACACGGTGAAATCCTGCGAAAACACGTAGGTGGGTCGGCCGTTGATGGTGCCCCAGCCGGTGACGACGCCATCGCCGGGGATGATGGTCTCTTCCATGCCGAAATCCACGGCGCGGTGGGTGACGAACATGTCGTATTCCTCGAAGCTGCCGGGATCGAGCAGGACATCGAGGCGCTCGCGGGCGGTGAGCTTGCCCTTGCCGTGCTGGGCGTCGATACGGCGCTGGCCGCCCCCGAGGCGGGCTTCGGCGCGCTTCTGGTCGAGCGCGGCGATGATCTTGTGCATTTAGTCCCCTGCCCGTTGACCGGGCCCGTGTGCTTATCGGCCGCACAATGTGATGGGCCGGACCAAAACGCAACGTCACGGACGGATGAAACCCCCGTCTTCGCCGGACGTTGATCCAGCAGGCCAGGCCGGGCTCAGCGCAGGTTAGCAAGCCTCGCCAGCGTTACCGGCAACATGGCCGACAGGGTCCGCGCGCTCATCCCGAGCAGCGGTACGAGAGAACTGGACGGCGCCGCGACGCGCCGGGAAAGTGGAACATGAGCCAGAACACGCACCAGGATCAGCCGGGACAGGGCGGCAAGCAGATCGACGACAACCAGGACGAGTTCGGTCGCGACGTGAACAACCAAGAGAACCGGATCGGCGACAAGGCAACCGCGAAGCCGACCGATGACGAAGCGGAGAAGGCCGAGCGGGCGCACGAGGCGAGCCGCAAAATCGAAATGGAGCGCCAGCACAAGCGCGAAGAAGACCCCGAGCAGAAGGTCACCGGCGGATTCAACCAGAAGCATTGACGTGTCCTCCTAACCAAGGCGAAGGCCCCGGATTGCTCCGGGGCCTTCTTCGTCAGCGGGGTGATGACCGGGAGGGATCAGTTGGTGCTGACGTATTCCTTGAGGATCTTCTCGTTGCGGGCAGCTTCGATCTGGCGGACGACGTCCTGCTGCATGCGGGCATCCATCCGGTACTTCACGAGGTTCACCAGGCTGCCGATCAGCAGCACGATGCCCATGCCCCAGTAACCCTTGGTGGCGAGATCGACGGGGGCCAGCCACAGCGACAGCGAGAGCAGGAAGAGCGCGGCGGCGACGGCGGCGGCGTTGAAGACGATGTAGATCTGGTTGTTGTCGGTGGTGTTCATTTCTTTAGTTCCCTGGATTTGAGTTTGGTTGCTGGTGAGGTTCAGGCGGCGGTCGAAGCGGACTGCGACCTGAGGCGGGCGAGCACGTCACCGGCGTCGATCCTGGCCTTGGTGCCGAAGCCGGCGGCGCCGAGCCGGTCGGCGATGCCGGCGGTGGAGAGGCCAGCGTCGATCTGGTCGAGCACTTCGCTCTCGGCGAGCGGATCGGACTGGTTCATCACCCGGGCGATCAGCTCCTCGGCCTCGCGCACGGCGGCGGTGGAGCCGAGCGAGCGGTTGAGGGTCTTCTGCGCCTTGCGCTCGGCGTCGGCGGCGCGGGCCGAGATCATGCCCTGCCGCAGGTCGATGATGCGCCGATGCGCCTTCTCCACCGAGCTCTGGGTGCGGGTGATGCGGCTCGACAGCTGGGCCAGGGTATCGCGGCGGACGGCGCGTTCGTTCTCGAGCTGGGCAATGGCGGTGGCGCCGTCGGTGGCGAGGTCGTCGCGGTTGTTCGCGAGGGCCTGGCGGACGCGGGCTTCGAGATCGGCCACCTGAGCTTCGACGCGGTCCAGCGTCTGCTGCTCGTTGCGCTGGCGGACGATGAGAGCGGCCAGCGTGTGCTTGGCGGCGGCAAGACCGGCATCGGCTTCGCGGATCTTCTGCTCGATCAGGTCGATGGCGAAGGTATCGACCAGTTGCTCCTCGGCGCGGGCCGAAGCGCCAGCGAACAGGGTTCTCAATACGTTGAACATTGCTTCGTCTCCCGGTTTGGCCAGCGCTTTTTGAACGCTGTTCACGAGGATGAAGATACAGCGTTTTGGACGGTGTTCAAGAGCTAAATTGAACGGCGTTTGATTTTTCTTTGATGAGGGGGCGAGGTGCGTCGATTGCCACTTTTCGCGCAGAAGCCACTGCTGCCCGGGTTAGTCCCTGGCCGAGGCCCTCGTGGTCGATCGATCGCCCGAGGCGGCAAGGAGAAACCCGTGATCGGGCGACGCGACAGCCCGATTGAGTCCACTGGAAATTCTTCCGGAGGAGAAGATAGTATGGGGTCGGGTCGAGGGGAGGATTTCGCTATGTCGGATGTCGCAATGACGGCGCCACGGGCGCCGAAGCTGCGTGCGGTCGGGTTCGGGGATGTCGGCGAGGCGGTGCGCCGCGGCCTGCGGGATTTCGCGCGGGCGCCGCTCTACGGGCTGTTCTTCGGCGGGGTGTATGCGATCGGCGGCATCGCCATCTACGCCCTGCTCGTCGTTTACAGCATGCCCTGGATGATCATTCCGATCGCCATCGGCTTTCCGCTGATCGGTCCGTTCGTGGCGGCCGGCTGCTACGAAGTCAGCCGGCGCCTCGCCGCCGGGCAGCCGCTGAGCTGGAAGGCTGTGCTGCTGACGGTGTTCCACCAGCGCGAGCGGCAAATGGGCTGGATGGCGTTCGTGGTGCTGTTCATCCTGTGGGTGTGGGTCTACCAGGTCCGGCTGCTGATCGCGCTCCTCATGGGCTTTTCAGCGTCGACCAACCTCGACAAGTTCCTCGTCACGGTGGTGTCGACGCCCGGCGGCCTGACCTTCCTCGTGGTCGGCAGCGTCGTGGGCCTCGCGCTGGCGCTGGTGCTGTTCGCGACGACCGTGTTCGCGATGCCGATGCTGCTCGACAACGAGATCGACTTCGTCACTGCGGTGATCACGTCGGTCAAGGGAGTGCTGGCAAGCCCGGTGACCATGCTCGGCTGGGGCGTGATGGTGACGGCCCTGACGATCCTCGCCCTGGCGCCGATGTTCCTCGGCCTGCTGGTGGTCCTGCCGGTGCTGGGGCACGCCACATGGCACCTCTACGCGATGGCGGCGACGCCGAAAGACTGAGTGGCGGGGGAAAGGCTCCGCTCAGGCCGACCGATGCCTGAATGCCGTGACGTGCATGTCGACGAGTTCGTGGACGACCTGCTGGATGTCGCGGTCCATGACGAGGCCAAGGCGGCCGGAGCTTTCGAGCGAGACGACGGAGTGGATCGAGGCGAAGACCAACTGGCCGGAGAGGCGGGCGGTTTCGGGGGGCAGGTCGGGGCGGATCTGCTGGAAGCACTCGGCAACGATGCGAATCAGTGACGCGATGGCCTCGATGTACCAGGGCGGCACCGCGACGCCCTGCTTGCGGCGGAACTCGAACAGGGCGTTCCACAGGTTGCGCTTGAGCGAGATGTAGCCGAGGAAGGCGTCGGCGTAGTAGCGCAACTGCACCGCCGGGTCGGCGGCCTGTTCGGCCCCGTCGAACGCCTGCGCCAGGCCCGCCAGCGTGCGGCTGTTGACCTGGGTGACGATGTCGTCGAGGTCCTTGAAGTGGTGGTAGAGCGTGCCGGCGGTGTAGCCGATGGCGCGGCTCAGGGTGCGGGCCGAAAAGGCGTCGATGCCGTCCTCGGCGATCAGTTCCTCGGCGGTATCGACGACGAGCTTGGCGAGCTCGGCCCGGGTGTGGTCGGCGCGACGGGCCATGGCATGCACTCCGCAACTAAACGGCGTTCAACTACGGCCATCAGTGGCACTTGTCGAGCATGGACTTTGCGCGGGAGCGCGCGTAAAGCGTCGCGCGGCCGGGAGGTGCCCCGGCGGAGCCCGCGCATGACCGATCCGACCACCAGCCTGATGATCCGCGCCGCCATGGCCGCTTCGACGGAGATCATGGCGGTGTACGCGCGGGACTTCGCGGCCGAGGCCAAGAGCGACGGTTCGCCGGTGACGGAGGCGGACCAGCGGGCCGAGGCGGTGATCCTGGCGCATCTCGCGAACAGCGGCATTCCGGTACTGGGCGAGGAGAGCGTAGCGGCCGGCATCATCCCATCGCTCGATGGGCCGTTCTTCGTGGTCGATCCGCTTGACGGCACCAAGGAATTCATCAAGCGCAACGGCGAGTTTACCGTGAACATCGCGCTCACCGAGGGCGGGCGGCCGCGCTCGGGCGTGGTGCTGGCACCGGCGACGGGCGACCTGTTCTGGGGCGATGCGGATGGCGCGTTTGCGGCGCAGCTCGCGGATGGCGAGGTGACCGGGGTGCGGCCGATCCGGGTCGAGACGGGCGGACCGCTGCGGATCGTCGCCAGCCGGTCGCACGGACACGCGGCGCTGGCGGAACTCTGCGACACCATGCAGGTGGAGCACGACGTGTCCGTGGGTTCGTCGCTGAAGTTCTGCCTGCTGGCCCGCGGCGACGCACAGCTTTACCCTCGGTTTACCCCAACTTCGGAATGGGACACTGCGGCCGGTCAAGCGGTGCTGGAAGCGGCGGGCGGCGTGGTATGGGGGCTAGACGGCAAGGCGCTGACCTGCGGGCATCGCGACAAGTCGTTCCTCAACGGCTTCTTCCTTGCCGCTGCAAGCGAAGCGCTGGCGCACAAATGCCTCGCGGAAATGCAGCGCCTGCTGGCCTGAGACCGCAACGCCTCGTTAAGGCCATGCCGAAATCGCATGGCAGACACGCCCTGCCCCTTGTTGCTCCGTTGGTCCGATCCATATATACGCCCGGCATATGCTGGTCCGTTATATGTCGAACGGATAGAGGAACGTATGAATGTAAGAACCATCTGCCTCGCCATTCTCTACGACGGCGAGGCCACCGGATATGAGATCAGGAAGCTCTCGGTCGAGGGCGAGTTTTCCTATTTCATCGATGCGAGCTACGGCTCGATCTATCCGGCGCTGGCACGGCTCGAGACCGACAAGCTGGTCACCTCACGGGTGGAACTGCAGGACGGCAAGCCGGCCAAGAAGATCTACTCGATCACCCCCGAGGGGCGGTCGGTGTTCATTCAGTCGCTCTTTGAAAAGCTGGGCGAGGACGAGTTCCGCAGCGAGTTCCTGCTGTTCCTCCGCTTTGCCACCGAACTCCCCCAATCGCTGGTCGAACAGCGGCTGAGCGAACGACTCACAGAAGTCGACGCCACGCTCGCCGATTTTGACCGGCTCAAACAACAACACTGTCACCCAGGTGATGCGTGGGTCATCGATTACGGCCGCACTTGTATGCAGGCGGCGCGTAACTACATCGAGGCGCACAGGGGTAAACTTATCGCGATGGCTCGGCCCGATACGGGCGAAGCAGCCGCGGCCGAATAGAGGGCTTACTGATGCGTGCAATTTATTCCTACGGCGTGGCCGGAGTCATCCTCGTTGCTGGAGCGGCCTGGCTGGCGACCGGAACGTTTGTTTCCGGTGGCAACGGCCCCGGCAACGGCGAGCGGCCGATCATTCCGGCGCTTCATGCCGATGCGAGCGCAGGCGGGCACCACGCCGAGGGCGCGGTCGATCCGCACCTGACGATTGCCGAGCGTGTCGCCGAGGCGGGTGGCGGTTCCACCGCCCTGCAGTCGGTGCGGACCGAAACCTACCAGCTGCAGGCGTTCAAGATCGAGGTGCCGCTGCGCGGGCGCACCAAGGCCAAGTCGATGGCGACGATCACTCCCGAGACCAGCGGTGTGGTCACGGCGGTCAACGTCACCAAGGGCCAGACGGTTGCAGTGGGCGACGTGTTGTGCACGCTCGACCAGGGAACGCGCGCTGCCGCGGTGGCCACGGCACAGGCCGGGCTGGCGCAGGCGCAGGCTGATTTCGACACCAATAAGTCGCTGCGGGACAAGGGGTTGGCCCCGGCCAATTCGGTGAACGCGCTCGAAGCGGCGCTCAAGGCCGCCCAGTCGCAGTTCGACCAGGCAACAGCGGAATTCGACCGCACGCAGGTCAAGACGACCGTGGCCGGCGTGGTGCAGGACCCGGTGACGACCGTCGGCTCGATGCTGAGCCCCGGCACCCCCTGCGCGACCGTGGTCGAGCTCGACCCGATGCTGTTCGTCGGCACCGTGCCGGAAGCGCGTATCGGTCTCGCCAAGATCGGCCTCAAGGCCCAGATCGAGACTGTTACCGGCCAGAAGATCGATGGTGAGGTCAGCTACATTGCGCCGACGGCGGATGAAGCCACCCGGTCGTTCCCGGTCGAGATCCAGATCGCCAACGCCGACGGTGCGGTGCGTTCGGGCATCACCGCGACGGCAATGGTCGCGATGGGCACCATGCCGGCGCACCTGCTGCCGCAGTCGGTGCTGACGCTCAACGATGACGGTGTGATCGGCATCCGCGCCGTGGAGACCGGTGAAGTGAAGTTCTACCCGGTCACGATCGTTTCGGACTCACGCGAGGGCGTGTGGGTCACCGGGCTGCCTCCCAGGGTCGATGTGATCACCGTGGGCCAGGAGTTCGTGGTGCCCGGCCAGAAGGTCGACGCCACAAACGTTACAGGGACGGGCTCAACTGAGGCCTCGCCGGCCGCTGCCACTGAAGGGGTGCAGTCATGATGAATTTCCTCGAGAGCGTCCTGCGCATGCCGCGGGTCGTTCTGACGGTTATGGGGCTGCTGCTTTTCGCTGGCTTCGGCGCCTACACGTCGCTGCCCAAGGAAAGCTTCCCGGCGATCGACATCCCGTATTTCTATATTTCGGTCAGCCAGACCGGCGTCGCCCCGCGTGACGCC
Source organism: Devosia equisanguinis (assembly GCA_945888565.1). Lineage (GTDB taxonomy): Bacteria > Pseudomonadota > Alphaproteobacteria > Rhizobiales > Devosiaceae > Devosia_A > Devosia_A equisanguinis_A. Next base: position 13,029 of record CAMDAL010000074.1, read on the forward strand.
GAACGGCTGCTGGCCAAGCCGATCGAGGACCGCATCAAGGACCTGGACGGGCTCGAGAACTACACCTCGACCTCGACCACCGGCCACGCTTCGGTGTTCCTCGAGTTCAACGTCAACGCCGACAAGGACCAGGCGCTGTCGGACATTCGCGCCAAGCTCGACGGCGTGTCGGCCGAACTCCCCGAGGACGCGAACGAGCCGACGGT
>CAMDAL010000075.1 GCA_945888565.1 Devosia equisanguinis
CGCTGCCGTGGCTTCAGCCATGGGATGGTCTCCTGGTCAGGGGTTGGTCTCAGCAACCAAACCTTCCCATCAGAAGACCATCCCAGCCATACGCACACGCCAGTCCCGCGTCAGCGGGTTCGTTCAATCCTCTTTGTCCACACGGCCTAAGATTCCCCGAAGCGATCTTTCGCCCAGTCCTGATCTGAATAACTGTCCGGGATAGGGCGTCCTAGATCCCGCCAAAGGGCGGCGGCGATCCGGTTTCTGGTGGCCTTTGCCCCCCGTTGGGTTGGATCAACGGCGCTCGCGTCCCACCAATCTCGTAGCGCCCTGAAATACCTCACCGCCTGATGATCGGTGTTCGGTCCCCCGCCCACTTCCGGGAGAGGCTTTTCTGCATGCGCGGATATTGATTTTGCGAGGTTGCGGCTCCGACTGATTAGGTGGTCGAGTTCAACGAGTTCGTGCTCGGCGGCAGCGTGATCAGCCTCCTCCCATGCCCATGGTGTGTCGCGCATCGCAGTCGACGCTTGCTGAAGCTCCTCTCGATCTTTGAGCGCGTGAACCGCAAACTCAAGCAGCGCCGCCGCCGACTGCCGCGCCTTCCTTTGGCGCTCCTCCCATTCGGCCCGCGCTAGTCGGCGGGCGTATAGAACCGCCGCCTCCATTTCCGCCGATATTACCAGCCCGGCGAGGTCGCAACGCAACAGAGGTACTGTCCCGACAATCAACCTACGTTCGATGGCCTCCCGCAGAGGTTCATCTACGCTGCACTCCTCGTCCCCCGCGACCCGACCGAGGGCGGCCACAACGGCGGACGGCCTGTCGTTTTCGCGCGCCTCACTGAGGTCGGAATAGAAGCCGTCTGCGCGTGACGAGGGATCATGCGGCATCGGCCGCCCTCTTCCGCAGGCGGGTGACCTTCGCGGGCTTTCCGCTCAGGGCGGCTGCGATCCGGTTGCCCACGGAGTCCGCTGCCGCCCGGACGGGGTCATCCGCGAGGTGAGCGTATCGCTGGGTCGTGGAGGCTTGGTTGTGTCCCAGCAACTTGCCGACGATGGCGAGCGGGACGCCGCCGCTGGCGGCCACACTGGCGTTCGTGTGCCTCAAATCGTGGATGCGTACGTCGTCTAGCCCGGCGTGTGCCCGAACCGCCCGCCAGGGGCGGTTCAGGTCCGAGCGCGGCTTGTCCCGTTCGGCCCCGGCGATCACATAGTCGCCGAGCCGGTCGAGGCCTTTGAGAATCACTAAAGCGGGGGCGGTCAACACCGCATAGCGGCGTCCGGTCTTGCTATCGGCGAGCAGAGCCACGCCCCGCTCGAAGTCCACCTCCGGCCATCGAAGGTGCAGAACCTCGCGCAGGCGCCAGCCGGTGAGGATGAGCAGCCGGATAGCGGCGACCGCGTGACGGTCGATGATGGTCGCCTGCTTGGTCTTGGGCACGTGCTTGCTCTCGCTGGCCTTCCAGGGGAGCCCCCCGGTTTCCGCCAAGGCGAGCGTCTCGCCCAGCTTCGCCATTTCGGCCGCGGACAGGAACCGCTCCCTGGCGGCCTCCTTGAACGCCGAGATCCCCGCCGCAGGGTTCGTGCCCTTAGCCACGAGCCCGCAGGTCGCGGCGTATTTATAGATCGACCCGACGCACTCAAGCACGCGGTTCGCGACGGTGGGGCGCTCCTTGCCGATGCGCCTATGAAGTCGCGCGATCTCGTCGGGTTGGATTTTGTCCAACTTAGAGGTGCCGAGTGCGGGCGAAATGTACTTGCTGATATAGCTGCGGTAGTTTCGCTGCGTCCCAGCCTTCAGCTTCGCTTCTGCTTCCTCCTCCAGAAAGCGCTGGGCAAACTCCTTCATGGTCGGGATGGCACGCTCAAGCTTCTTGTCGGCGGCCGGGTCGCCTCCGAGCCGGACGACCGCGAGGAGCTCGCTGGCACGCTTCCGGGCATCCTCGGGAGTAAGCTCGGCGGCGGTGCCGAGGGTGACCCGCTTCTTGAGTACCCCGCGCCCGCCAGCGCCGGGGCGGTATTCGATGAAATAGGTCATGCGGCCCGAGGGCTCGACCCGAAGGGCGAAGCCCGCGAGCTCATCGTCGTAGTAGACTTGGCGGGTGTCGGCCGCGGCCGCCTTGATGGTAGACAGCGCCTTGCGGCCGATCTTGAGTTTTGGCATGAGCCCCTCTATCCGGTGCGCCACCGTGCGCCACCCGGTGCGCCACCGTGCGCCACCCGTGCGCCACCGCGACTGACATCACGCGGAAACACCGGATCCCACGTTACGCGAAAAAGGTGCGGATTATCAAGGCTCTGCGGGCTGTCTTGGCATCAGATGGAAACACCCGGAATTTAGCGCCTTAAGGCTCATAACCTGAAGGTCACAGGTTCAAATCCTGTCCCCGCAACCAATCCTTGGTTCGAAAGCCCCGCGAAAGCGGGGTTTTTCGTTTCTGATCCCTGGCGTGGCCGCCCTTATCCCCGCCTGCCCGGCCCCTGCTATCGTTTGGCTTGCACGAACGGGCAAACGCGGCGACTTTCGCGGCCAGTTGGGAGAAGTTCGATGAAGAAGCTGATCAACGATCCGCGCGCCCTCGTGCGCGAGATGCTCGAAGGCGTGGTGCTGAGCACCGAAGGGCTCGCGCTGCTCGACGACGAGAATGTTGTAATCAGTGCTCACATTGCGGCCGATCCCGCCGCGCGTCCCGTCGCCCTGCTCTCGGGCGGCGGTAGCGGGCACGAGCCGGCCCATGCCGGCTATGTCGGTCCCGGCATGCTCGCCGCTGCCATTGTCGGCGACGTTTTCACCTCGCCCTCCACCGACGCCGTGCTGGCCGCGATTCGCGCCGTCGCCGGCCCCGCGGGCGCCCTGCTCATCGTCAAGAACTATACCGGCGACCGGCTCAATTTCGGCCTCGCCGCCGAGCTGGCGCGCCGAGACGGTATCCCGGTCGAGATCGCCGTAGTCGCCGACGACGTGGCGCTCTCCGGTACCGTGCCGCGCGAACGTCGTCGCGGCATCGCCGGTACGGTGCTGGTCCACAAGATCGCCGGAGCGGCCGCCGCCGCGGGCCGGCCTCTGGCCGACGTCGCCGCCATTGCCCGTGCGACCGCAGACGCCGTCGCCACCATGGGCGTCGGCCTCGGCTCCTGCATCGTCCCCGCCGCCGGCAAGCCCGGCTTCGAACTGGGTCCGGACGAGATCGAATACGGCCTCGGCATCCATGGCGAGAAGGGCGTGCGCCGGGGCGCCATGGCCAGTGCCGACGAGATCGTCCAGACCGTGCTCGACACCATCCTCGGCGAACTGGCGCTGGCCGGCGGCAGTGATGTCGCCGTCCTCATCAACGGCCTCGGTGGCACCCCGCCGATGGAACTCGCTATCGTCGCCCGCAAGACGCTGCAATCGCTGCGACAGGGCGGCCTCAACCCGGTTCGCGCCTATACCGGCAACTACATGACGGCGCTCGAAATGCCCGGCATCTCGCTCACCGTGCTGCCCGTCGACGCCGAACGCTTGACCGCCCTCGACGCCCCGGCGAACGCCGCCGCCTGGACCAGCAGCGGCCGGATTCCCGACGCCGTCAGCATCACGCCCACGGCGAAGGCTGTGCCGCGCGCCGGTGACGCCGCGCCCGGTCCGCTCAGTCCCCGGTTGAAATCGGCTCTCCATGCGGTCGCCAAAGCGCTCGAAGCCGCCGAGGCCGAACTGACCGACCTCGATTCGAAAACCGGCGACGGCGACCTCGGCGCCAGCATGGCGCGCGCCGCCGAAGCGGCCATGGCACTGCCCGGGCAGAGCTACTCCAGTCCCTCGCGGCTTCTCGCCGATCTCGGCGATGCGCTGCGCCGTGCCATCGGCGGCAGTTCCGGCCCGTTCTACGCCACCGCGCTGCTCCGCGCCGCGGCGGAACTCGACGGTATCGCCGAACCCACCAGCGCCCAGTGGCATGCCGCCTTCAGCGCCGCGGTCACCGCGATCGGCGACCTGGGCGGCGCCAGGCCCGGCGACCGGACCATGCTGGACGCACTTGCTCCTGCCGTAACCGCCTGGAAACGCAATGATTTTTCTGCTGCTCCAGGTGCCGCAGAGGCTGGCGCCGCCGCAACCGCGCAGATGCATCCCCGGCTCGGCCGTGCCAGCTACCTCGGCGAACGTGCCCTCGGCACGCCGGATGGCGGCGCTGTCGCCGTGGCCATCTGGTTGCGGGCGCTGGCCTCACAACTTGTCTAGCGTCATATACATGTCACTGCAGTTTGCGATTTACCCGGCGCGCCTGCGCCCTGTCAGATATTGAGTTCGAAGCCTATGAAGACCAATCTTTCCAACGCGCAGCTGGTGCTGCCGAACGGCGTCGAAGCGGGCGCGCTTTCGATTGCCGAAGGATCCTTCGTGGCGCTCGACCGCGACACCGGCGCCGACGTCGAGATCGACTGCGAGGGCGACTACCTGCTGCCGGGCCTGATCGACCTGCACACCGACAATCTCGAACACCACTTCAACCCGCGCCCCGGCGTCCGCTGGCCATCGGCGCTGATGGCGGTGCTGGCGCATGACTGGCAGATGCTCGGCGGCGGCATTACCACCGTGCTCGATTCCCTGTCGCTCGGCGATTATGATACGGCCGGTGCCCGCACCGCCATGCTGAATGCCGCGATCGACGGCGTCACCGCCGCTCGCGCCGCAGGCCTGACGCGCGCCGACCACTATTTCCACTTCCGCTGCGAGCTGTCCGATCCCGGCCTGCTCCCCATCGTCGACCGCCATCTCGGCAATCCGGCTTTGCGGCTGCTCAGCGTCATGGACCACACCCCCGGCCAGCGGCAGTGGAAAAACACCAAGCTTTATCGGGACTTCCGCCGCAAGAAGGGTGCGGACGTCTGGACCGACGAGGAGTTCGAGGTCTATCTCGAGGAGCGCCGGGCCAATCAGCGTGACCACGTCGTCCCGGGCCGCGCCCGCATCGGCCGGGCCGGCAAGGACTACGCGGTCCAGATCGCCAGCCATGACGACACCACCATCGCCGACGTCGACGAGTCGCACGCCGACGGCATCACCATCTCGGAATTCCCGACCACGCTGGAAGCAGCGCAACGTGCCCGCGACCTCGGCATGAAGATCGTCATGGGCTCGCCCAACGTGGTGCTCGGCAAGTCGCACTCGGGCAATGTCTCGGCCCTCGACCTCAACGCCGCCGGCCTGCTCGACGTGCTGACCTCGGACTATGTCCCGACCAGCCTGCTGCACGCCGCCTTCATCATCGCCGCCAGGGGCGTGCCGCTGCACGAGGCCATCGCCAAGGTCACCTCGACCCCGGCCGACATTCTCGGCTTCGCCGATCGCGGCCGCATCGCCCCCGGCCTGCGCGCCGATCTGCTGCGGGTCCGGCTGGTTGACGGCCAGCCGGTCATCCGCGGCATCTGGGTCAATGGCAACCGGGCTGCCTAGCCGAGCAGCCCGCGGAATTTCATCCAGTTCTGCAGCAGGGTAGGCCACGGATCCGACAGGAAGCCGGTATCGCGCAGCATGCCCCAGCCATGCCCGCCATTGCCGAACACGTGCAACTCGGCCGGCGCCCCCGCCTTGTGCCACATGTCGTAGACCTTGGTGGCCGACAGGGCCGAAACCGACTTGTCGTCGTCCGAGATGATGAGGAACAGCGGCGGCGCATCGGCCGGCACGGTCAGTTCCGGCCGCCAGGCCGGGTAGACGCCGACCACGTAGTCCGGCCGGCACGCCGCATCGTACTGCATGGCCGTGCCCATCGACACGCCACCACCCGCCGAATAGCCGGAAATGCCGATGCGGGCAGGATCGAGGTTCCAGCGGGCGGCGTTCTCACGCACCCAGCGGATAGCCTGCCGCCCGTCTTCCTCGCCGAGGATCCGTGCCGCCTGCATCATCGGGGGCCGCTCGGCCAGCGGCCCGGCCTGCGCCAGCTTCGCCTGCAGGTCGTTGCGGAACGCGAGCAGGTCTTCGTCCCGGTCGGGAGTCTTCGCCACCCGGTATTTCAGCACGAAGACCGTGACCCCGAGGCTGGTGAGCCAGCGGGCCATGTCGTAGCCCTCGTGGTCGATCATCAGGAAATGGAAGGCGCCGCCCGGCGCCACCACCATCGAGGTGCCGTTCGCCTTGCCCGGTGCCGGCTCGAACACCGTCACCGTCGGCACCACCACATTGCGGCTGAGCCGCATGCCGGTCGCGCTCCACGGGGCCGGCATCGTGCTTTCAGACCAACCCCAGTCTTCCGAGCCCGATGGCCGGCCATCGCCTGGCCAGATGCGGAACACACCGCTGGCCTCGGCCGCCTCGGTGGACGGAGTGGATTGGATGGCAGTCGTATTCATGTCTTCTCCTCAGCCCCTTGGCTGGGCCCGTTGCGGGCCAGTCAGCGCAAACGTGCGGGCGTATGCAAGTCCTTCGAGGCTATACTGCGCATCGGCATAGCCATGCTCGAGCGCGCGGCGGAACCACCGCTCTGCCGCATCGAGGTCGATCGGCACCCCGAGGCCATACTGGTAGCCAAGGCCGACCCCCACCTCGGCCGGAGCGAAATCGCGCCCGGCAGCCTCGGCGAAAAGCGCGAACGCCCGGGATGGATCGGCCGGCGCCCCGTGGCCAAACATCAGCACATCGCCGAACTCGACCAGTGCAGGATCCCAGTCGCCGGCAATTGCCGCCTCGAACAGGGGAACGGCATCGGCGGCGCGGTCCGCCGCGAGATAGGCTCGAGCCAGCCAGTTCTTGTTCTCGAGCGAGTTGGCGTCGAGGCTCACGGCCATCTCACAGGCCGCAACCGCCACTGCGGCATCGATACCGCCGATCGCCCGGCCGGTCGTTTCGAAGCCGGGCTCATAGGACATGGCAGCCGCCAGTCCGCAATCGCGCTCGGCTCGTGATTCTGCAGCGCGATCAGTGCCGTACTGGTCACCCGCGGCCGCCGCCTGGTCGAACAGTTCGATGGCGCGGTCGAAGTCACGCGGCACGCCATAGCCTTCGGCATAGATGTAACCGAGCGTACCCATGCCATGGACCGAACCCCGATCCACCGCATCCTGGGCGTAGGCGCGAGCCTGCTCGTAGTCCCGGTCGACGCCCTCGGCGTAGAGATAGGCCAGCGCGAGCCCGACCGTGCCCGACACTTCGCCCTGGTCGTGCGCGCGGGTGTAGAGCTGCAGCGCCATCCCGTAGTCCTGCGGAACGCCGCGTCCGGTAGTGTAGAGTTGCGCGAGGTTCGCCTGCGCCAGTGCATAGCCCCGATCAGCAGCCTGCTGGTACCAGTAGGCCGCCGTCTCGGCATCCTCGACGACGCCGTAGCCCATGTCGTACAGGTAGCCGAGATCGGCCTGGGCATAGAGATCGCCGAGATCGGCACCGCGCTGGAAATACTCGAACGCCTTGCCGTAGTCCTGCTCGACGCCCTGCCCGAACTCGTAGAGCTGGCCGACGCCGTAGAGGCCGACGATATCGTTCTGCTCGGCCGCTTTTGCGTACCACTCCATCGCCAGCGCATAGTCGAGCGGAACGCCGTTGCCACCGTGATAGAGATAACCAAGGCTCGCCTGTGCCCGGGCCAGCCCCTGCTCCGCCGCCTTGCGGTACCACTCTGCAGCAACCGCATCGTCGGCGTCGACGCCGCTGCCGACATCAAAGGCATAGCCGAGGCTAAGCTGGGCCGGCGCGAAGCCGGCCTCCGCCGCGGTCTGGAACTGCGTGTTGGCAGCAGCGTGGTCCTCTTCATCGCCGCCGAAATCGCCGTTCAGCACCTGGCCGAGCAGGAACTGCGCCAGTCGGCTGTCCCCCGCAGCGGCGGTTTCCAGCAGCGGCCGGGCCTCTTCGTCGCGCTGGGCTGCGAGATAGGCACGGGCGAGCCAGGCCTTGTTCTCGTCCGACCCCGGATCCTTCGCTACCGCATCTTCGCAGGCCGGAATCGCGGCGGCGTTGATCGTTTCGAAGTCCCGACCGATGGGTTCGAAGCCCGGCTCGAACTGAGACGCGGCGGCCGCCGCGCACGCGGCTTCGGCCTCGAGTTCGGCGACATTGCGGATCGCGATCTCGTGCCCCTGGTCAGCCGCTTGCCTGAACCACCCGAGTGCCACGGCGCTGTCGCGCGGTATGCCAATACCCTCGGCGTAGATGTAGCCGACGCGGTTCTGCGAGTCGGCGAAACCGCCGTCCGCCGCCAGCATCGCGAATTCCAGCGCCTTGGCCGCATCCCGCTCGGTGCCGATGCCTTCGAGGTAGAGGTTGCCGAGCGCATCGGCTGCCGCCAGTTCACCCGCCGCAGCGGCCTGCTCGTAGAGCGCCAGCGCCTTGGCCGGGTCCTTGTCGACGCCAGCGCCGGTTTCATACAGGTAGCCGAGGTTGTACTGGGCGTAGGCATCGCCCTGGTCGGCCGCCTGCCTGAACAGTTGCGCGGCGCGCACCTCATCCAGCGCAACGCCGAGACCGTTGAGGTAGAGGTAGCCAAGCCCGGCCTGTGCGTAGGCCTGTCCCTGATCGGCGGCCAACTGGTACAACTCGGCGGCGCGCGCGTAGTCCTGCACTATCCCGAGCCCCTCCTGGTAGAGATAGGCCAGATTGCCCTGTGAGTAGGCATCGCCCGCCGCCGCAGCCCGCTCGTACAGCGCCGCCGCCTGGGCATAGTCCTGATCCGTGCCGAGGCCGTTCTGGTACATGAAGGCGAGGTTGCTTATCGCGAAGGTGTCGTTCCGCTCGGCAGCCCGGCCGAGATAGTCGAGCGCCTTGGCGTAGTCGATGCCGACATGGCCGTCGCCGTTCAGGTATGCCGCGCCAAGGTCGACCAGCGCCTCAAGGTGGCCGAGTTCAGCCGCCTCGACGAAGTAGTCGTGCGCCCGCGCCCGGTCCGCCGTAACTCCAAGGCCGGCATCATGAAGCAGGCCGAGCCCATAGAGGGCACTCGGCTCCTTCTGGTTGGCGGCCAGCAGATAGTAGCGATAGGCCAACGCATAGTCGGGCTTCGAGCCATCGCCGAGATCGTAGTAGTAGGTGTCGGCCAGCCGCACCTGCGCCGGCGCCATGCCCCGGCCGGCAGCCTTTTCGTACCATTCGCGAGCCTTGGCGATGTCCTTCGGCACGAGGCCGTCACCCCAGCGGTACGCGTCGCCCAGCGCCATCTGCGCCGGCACAAAGCCCTGCCCTGCGGATGCGGTGAGCATGGTCAGCGCTTGCTGCCGATCTGCAGCGACGCCACGGCCGTCTTCGTAGAGGTCGGCCGTGAGCATCTGCGCCACCGCATTGCCCGCCCTTGCCGCGTCGATGAGCAACCTCACGGCCTCGTCTTCCCGCCCGTCATGCAGGTAGGCGTGGCCGAGCCACGCCTTGATCTCGGCGTCGTCGGGATCCGCGGCGAGTGCCGGTTCGCACGCTGCGATCACAGCGGCAGTGTCGAACTCTTCGAGTTCCTGCGTCGCCCCCTGGTGACCCGGTTCCCAGCGGGAAGCCGCAACGTCGGCGCAACTGGCTGCGGCCTCCTGCGCGGCGGCCGGGGCAGCGAGCCAGAAACAGGCCAGGACGATGGCAGGCGCCACGCGGCGCCAGTGTGCAGTCGCTCGCAACTCAGTCTCTCCCTCTCACGCCCCCGCGCTGGTACGGCAAGACTAACGCGAAACCCGGTGGCGCAACAATGACATGTCAGTTGAAACTGCCGAGTCCGGTAGGGATATAAGGCGCTTCGAGCCTCGATACATCGTCGCGGCTGAGCTGGACATCGAGCGCACCGATGGCGTCTGTGAGTTGCTCCAGTTTGGTGACGCCGACGATCGGTGCCGTCACGGGCTGCTTCTGCAGCACCCACGCCAGCGCCACCTGCGCCATCTTCACCCCATACTGCTGCGCCACCTCACCGACGACGCCGTTGATCGCGCGGTTCGCCTCGTCGGTCCGTGCGTAGAGCGTCTTGCCATACTTGTCGGTATCGGTGCGATAGGTGCCCTGCCCGTAGGGTCGGGCCAGGTTGCCACGGGCGATCGGCGACCACGGGATGCAGCCGATGCCTTCCTCGATGCAGAGCGGCAGCATTTCGCGCTCGTCTTCGCGCTGGATCAGGTTGAGCTGCCCCTGCATGGAAACGAACCGCGCCCAGCCATGCTGGTCGGAGGTCATCAGCATCTTGAGGAATTGCCAGGCGGCCATCGACGAGGCGCCGATGTAGCGAGCCTTGCCGGCGCGCACCACATCGTTGAGCGCCTCCAGCGTCTCCTCGATCGGCACGTTCGGATCGAACCGGTGAATCTGGTAAAGATCGACATAGTCGGTGCCGAGCCGGCGCAGCGAGTTGTCGATCTCGCCGAGAATGGCCTTGCGCGACAGCCCCTTGCCGTTAGGACCTTGCCGCATTTCTCCATGCACCTTGGTGGCGATGACCAGTTCGTCGCGCGGCGCCAGTTCCTTCAGCACCTTGCCGACGATCTCCTCGCTGGTGCCGGCCGAATAGACGTTGGCTGTATCGTAGAAATTGATCCCGGCCTCCCACGCTGCCCTCAGGATCGGGCGACTCTTCTCCTCGTCCAGCGTCCACTCGTGGCTGCCGCGATCGGGAACGCCGAACGACATGCAACCCAGACAGATCCTGCTGACCAGAAGACCGGTCTTTCCGAGGCGGGCGTACTGCATGGCTGTTTCTCCCAAAGGTTTCGGCGATCGTACAACCCGGCCACCCCAGCGTCACCGCACCATTTGGCGGAGCGGCGGGTCCGGGCGGAGGCGCCCGACTGGCGCCCCCCAGCCCGATACGCTAGGCTCAAGGTGTCGAGCTACCGGAGGAGACGCATGCGCGTCGTCATTCTTGTTGCAGCGCTTGGCCTTGCGGTCCCTGCCCTGCCGGTATCCATTCCGGTGCTTGCTGCCGAAGCGCGCGTGGCCGGCCTCACCGTTGCCGAACTGATGCAGGCAACCGCCCTTGATCTCGTTTTCGACCAGTTCGGCCCAGCTATCGCGGCATCGGCGCGGGCAGGCGACATTTCGAGCGACGAGCTTTTTCTGAGCCACTGGGAAGCAGCAGCCGCCAGTGCCTTCAACGGCCCGGCGATGCGCGCCCAACTCGCGAGCCGTCTCGACGGCCAGTTCACCGAGGAAGAGCGACTGGCGCTGGGCGCCTTCCTTGGCTCCGATTTCGGCCGAATGATCACCGGCATCGAGCGCGACATCGCCTTGCTGGACGCCGACGGACAGTCGGTTGCGCTTGCCGAAGGCCGGCGAGTATCGAGTGAGGCGGGGGCGAGCCGCTCCGCCCAGCTCGACGAACTGATGGACCTGATGAGCGCTGAGATCTCGGCCGCCATGGCAGGTCAATCGGTTCGCGCTCTCCTCGTCGGGATGTCGGTTACCCATCAGCGCGGCGACATCGAGGTCCCCTGGCGGGAGATCGACGCACAGGTCGAAGCCATCCTCCCTGGTCTGCTGGCCGAGCATTCGGCAGCGCAACGCGCCCTGATGGCCTTCGCCTATCGCGACCTCGGCGACGACGAACTCGGCCGCTATATCGACTTCCTCAGGACCCCACCGGCGCGGCGCTTCTACGCCGTTGCTGCCTACGCCGTGGGCCAGATCGCAGCCCGCTCGATGGCGAGCTTCGGCCAGACCCTGGCCGACCGCATGGCGAGCGTGGCGATATAGCGCTAGCGCCCGCCGGTTTCGATCGGCTGCAGCACCTGATCCATCTGCTTCATCAGTGCAGTCATTTCTGTCTCTGGGGGTTCTGGCGTGAAGAACGGCCGCGGCGTGCCCGACGGGAAAGCCCCAAAGGTCTGGAAGAAGTCCACCATGTCCCGCAGCATCGGCATGCGGAAGCGCATCATGGAGCCAAGCGCCACGACTGGCTCGATATGGCCGAAACCGTCATAGTACTTCTCCGTGACCCAGCTGCCCTGGGCGCGCAGCTTGGCCGCCAAGGCATGGGAGTTCTCGACGCGCACGATCGGGTCGGTGGTGCCGCTGGCCAGCAGGATGGGGGGCGCCTCGGCCGTCGTCAGGTTGACCGGCTGTGTCCCCTCGGGGTTCGGCGCACTGCCAAAGGTGTCACGCACCTGATCGTATTCGAAGGGGTAGAAGTTATAGGGCCCCGATATCCCGGCGATGGCCCGGATCGGCATGGTGACACCGAAGTCGCGCCGGAACGAGCCATCCAGCCCCAGCATGACGGCGTTGTAGGCGCCGGCGGAGTGCCCCGCGACGAAGAAACGCTTTGGGTCGCCGCCATAGCCCTCGATATTGTCCTGGATCCATCTCATCGCCTCGGCGCAATCGTCGAGGAAGTCCGGGTACTTCACCTCCGGCCAGAGGCGGTAGTCCGCGATGATGGTGATGAAGCCTGCGGCGGCCAGCGCGCGCCCGGCAAACTCGTACTCGAACTTGTCGCCGGCGCGCCACGAGCCGCCATAGATGAACATCACCACCGGCGACAGCCCACCTGGTTTTTCCGGTCGGTACATGTCGAGCTTCTTGCGGGCCCCATCCGCGTACGGAATATCGGCAATCTTCTCGACCCCCTTGTCCATCGCGTCGGCGACGTTGAAGGGCGAGAAGATCGTCACCGGATTATCGGCCGCGGCAGGCAGGCTGGCTGCGACGAAGGCCACCAGGACGGCGGCGAACCGCAAGGCGGCGAGAATGGTCTTGGACATGAATGGGGCGGGCCGTGCTAGGTGTTCGGGTCAGTCGCTAGATTGCTCAACAAACAGAAGATTTTGTGGCGCCATGCACGAGTTCTGGCAGAGCCTGTCTCCCGCTTCCACACTGTCGGCGGATGGTCCGTTCAAGGACTACTATCCGGCCGGCCTCCCTGACGGAGCCGAACTGCGCCTCCCGATCCGGGTGCTGCCGGACGGCGACCATGCCCTCTGTTCACTGATCGTCAATCAGGCAGCCTTCCAGGTGGTGGACGCGCTCGCAGCCGATCTTGCCAGCCGCCTCGCCGTATTCGCTCCCGAGGTGATCGCGGGCCTCCCGACGCTCGGCCTCACCCTCGCCGATGCGCTCGCCCGACGCCTCGGCCATTCTCGCTACGTCGCCTGCGGGTAATTACCCACCCCTTCGGCAGGCCGCGTTTTGACCGTTCTGGGCGCGTTCAGGCGAGGGTAGCGAGGATGACATCGAAGGGATTTGCGCCTTTGAGCCGCGCGGTGTCGATTGTCGTTCGCACGTCCGCCTCGGCCTTTGCGGC
>CAMDAL010000076.1 GCA_945888565.1 Devosia equisanguinis
ACCCGGCTGATGCTGGAGCTGGCGGGCGGCGAAGCCATGGAGCCGGTGATCTCCGGCGAGGACGTGTTCCCCAACACCGTTGTCGAGTTCCCGCTGTCGGAAGTCGAGCGCCTCACCGGACTCGAGACCAGCGCCACCGAGATCGAAGCGATCCTCGGCCGGCTCGGCTTCAAGCTCGACGGCACCGGCAATACCCGCAGCGTCAAGGTGCCGTCGTGGCGCCCGGATGTCACCATGAAGGCCGACCTCGCCGAAGAGGTGATGCGCATGGTGGGCGTCGACAACGTGCCGGTCGATCCGCTGCCGCGGCTCAACCACGTCGCGCCGCGCATGCTGACCACGCTGCAGAACCGCCGCCGTCTCGCCCGCCGTACGCTCGCGGCGCGCGGCCTCGACGAAGCCGTTAATTGGTCGTTCATCCCGGCGGCGGAAGCGGGGCGTTTCGGTGGCGGCGCGCCCGAATTGAAGCTCGCCAACCCGATCGCCTCCGACCTCACCGACATGCGCCCCTCGCTGCTCCCAGGCCTGCTCGCCGCCGCCCAGCGCAATGCCAACCGCGGTTTCACCGACCTCAAGCTGTTCGAAGTCGGCCAGGTCTTCCACTCGATCCTGCCCGAGGGCCAGCGCACCTACGCCACCGGCATCCGCCTCGGCGCCACCCGCCACTGGCAGGGCGCGGCAAAGGTCTCGGTGTTCGACGCCAAGGCCGATATCGCGGCGCTGCTCGACGCCATGGGTCACGACATCGACAAGCTCCAGCTCGTCACCGAACCGGCAGCCTGGAGCCATCCGGGCCGCGGCGGCCGCATCCAGCTCGGCCCGAAGGTGGTGATCGGCTGGTTCGGCGAACTGCACCCGAACGAACTCGCGGCTTACGACCTCAACGGCCCGGTGGCCGCATTCGAGCTCGATCTCGACGCCATCCCCGAGCAGCGCCGGAAGCCGACACGCTCCAAGCCCGCCCTGAAGCTCAGTGACCTGCAGGCGGTCAGCCGCGACTTCGCCTTCGTCGTCGATCGCGACGTTCCGGCCGAAAAGCTGCTCCGCGCCGCCAGGAACGCCGACAAGGCACTGATCGCCGGCGTCGACATCTTCGACGTGTTCGAAGGCAAGGGCGTCGGCGAGGGCAGGAAGTCGCTCGGCCTCGCAGTGACGCTGCAGCCGGTCGACAGGACGCTCACCGACGAGGAGATCGACAAGGTCGCCGCTGCCGTGGTCGCCGCCGTCGCCAAGGCCACCGGCGCCACCCTGAGGACCTGATGCTCGCAACCGCCGGACGGTACCTTGGTCTGGCGGTTGTCATTGCCGCACTGGTGCTGAGCCCGGCGCTCGGCTACGCGAACACGCATGTGCTGCTGATCTTCGGGGCGGCGGGGGCGGTGCTCTGGATGGCAACTTTTTTTGCTCCCGCGTCCAATCTGGGGTTTGTTGCCCCCCCCTCCACCACGCTACGCGTGGTCCCCCTCCCCCGTAAACGGGAGAGGATGACCCGTGGCGAGGTCGGTGCAACATCGCATCCTCTCCCGCTTGCGGGGGAGGGGGACCAGCGAAGCTGGTGGAGGGGGGAGCAACACACTCCAGCCCTCCTCTTCATCCTCGCCTTCGCGCTCATGGCCACGTCCGCCCTCGGCGCGATGCGGCAGCCCACCGACCTACTCGCCCTCGTCCCCTACCTCGCTCCCCTCTGCTTCCTCCCGTTCGTCCACCTCCTCGCCAACCGCGCTCCGGACATCGCCCGCCTCGCCCTGATCGGCGCCAGCATCGGCCTCGTCACCGCCCTTGCCCTCCGCTACGGCATCGGCAAGCCCCGGGCCGGGGAGGGCTCGTTCATCACCGACCCCTATCGCCTCGCCGTCACCACGCTGCTCTGCGCCACTCTCGCCCTCGGCGCCCTCTTCACCCAGGACCGCTGGCGCTGGCTCAGCCTGCTCGGCCTCGTCGCGGCGGCCGGAGTGATCTGGCTCACCGGCTCGCGCACCACCCTGCTCGGGGTGCCGGCCCTGCTGCTCATCACCGCGCTCTGTTTCGTCCGGAAGCCCATCGCCATCATCGCCCTGCTGGCGGGCACGGCCGCGCTTGCCGCCGCCGCGCTGTTCGTCGAACTGCCGGGCAGGTCGCGCCTGCGTCTATGGGATGTGCTTGGCGGCATCGCCAATGGCGACACCGTCGCCGACGAGTCGATCTGGGTGCGGATCAAGCTCTGGGGCGACGCGCTGCGCGATATCCCCAACGCCCCGCTCTTCGGCCACGGCTGGGGCGACTGGCTGATGGCGCCGATGCGCGAGCGCTTCCCCGCCAACCTCGAGTCGCTCCACACCATCCAGCACATGCACAACGACGCGCTGCACTACGCCATGGCCGGCGGCGTGCTCGGGGTCGCCGCATGGCTGCTGCTGCTCGCCGCGCCCCTCGCCGGGTACCTGGCGCTGCCGAGCGAGGGAAGAACCCGCCAGCGCCTGCATGCCATCCTGGTGCTGACCGGCGGCTATCTGGTGCTCGGCCTCGCCGACATCATGCTCGCCTCTCCGGCGCAACTGACGCTCTACGTAGCGCTCACCGCCATCGTGCTCGGAACGGGCCGCCCGCAGACGGCCCGCTCGTGATCGTCAGTTCTTGATCGGCCGGCTGTCGACCAGCCCGCCCTTCGCCGCCTCGTCGATCGCCGCGATTTCCTCGGGCGACAGTTCGAGATTGTCGAGCACGCCGAGACAATCCTTGAGCTGCTCGAGCGTCCGCACCCCGATCAGCGCCGAGGTCATTTCCTTGCGCCGCAGCACCCAGCTCAGCGCCAGCTGCACCATCGACTGCTTGCGCTGCTCCGCGATCGCCCCGAGCTTCTGCACCGCATCGAGGATGCGCGGCTCGAGCCGTCCGGCGTTCAGCGAGTAGTTCTCGGAGGCGCGGGTGCCGTCGAGCTGTCCGGCCAGCATGTTGTACTTGCCCGACAGGATCCCCTGCATCAGCGGCGAAAACGCAATGACGCCGATTCCCAGTTCACCGCAGGCATCGATGGTCTTGTCGTCCTCGATCCAGCGGTTGAGGATCGAATAGCTCGGCTGGTGGATGAGGCACGGCGTGCCCATCTCGGCGAGGATGCGATGCGCCTCGCGTGTCTGCTTTTCGGGGTATGACGAGATGCCGACATAGAGCGCCTTGCCCTGCTGCACGAGGCTCGCCAGGGCACCCATCGTCTCCTCGAGCGGCGTGTTGGGGTCGTAGCGGTGCGAATAGAAGATATCGACATAGTCGAGCCCCATCCGCTTCAGGCTCTGGTCGGCCGAGGCAATGAGGTACTTTCGCGAGCCGAAGTCGCCATACGGGCCGGGCCACATCTCCCAGCCGGCCTTGCTCGAGATGATCATCTCGTCGCGATAAGGCCGGAAGTCGCGCGCCATCACGTCGCCGAACAACTCCTCGGCCGATCCCGGGGGCGGGCCGTAGTTGTTGGCGAGGTCGAAATGGGTCACGCCCTTGTCGAAGGCGTAGCTCAGGATCTCGAAGGCCGAGGGATAGTCGCGCGTGCCACCGAAATTCTGCCACAGCCCCAGGCTGATCACGGGCAGCTTCAGGCCCCACTTGCCCGTCTTGCGATAGGTCATCCCGCCATAGCGAGCGTCACTGGCCCGATAGGTCATCGTCTCTCTCCCATTTGATGTGGTCGCGCTCTCGAACCGGAAAAGTCTGCAACTTTTCCTGAGAGCGCTCCGGTATGCCGATTTGCCCGGTATGGGGGTGAATGCTACACCCGCGTCGATGTCCGAGCCCGCTGAAATCGCCGCCAACCTGCCTCAGGGCGTGAACCGCTTCAAGGTGCTGGCGCTCTACAAATTCGTCGCATTGCCCGACGCCGAAACGCTGAAGCCCGAGCTGGCGCAGTTCTGTTGCGCGCGAAAGATCCGCGGCACCTTCATCCTCGCACCCGAAGGCATCAACGGCACCGTCGCCGGCACGCCCGAGGCGATCGATGCGCTGATGGCATGGTTCGCGCAAAGCCCGCTCTGGGCCGGTCGGCTCGACGGCGCCGAAGCGAAGTTCTCGGCGGCCGATGCCATGCCGTTCCTGCGCATGAAGGTACGGTTGAAGCCCGAGATCGTCACGCTGCGCGCGCCGGAGGCAGATCCGAGCAAGCTCGTCGGCAACTACGTGGACGCACGCGACTGGAACCGGCTGATCGACCGGAACGACGTTACCGTCATCGACACCCGCAACGACTATGAAGTGAAGCTCGGCACGTTTGCCCGCGCCCTCGATCCGGCGACGGCGAGCTTCACCGAATTCAAGGACTATGTCGCAACGCTCGACCCAGCGAAGCATCCCAAGGTCGCAATGTTCTGCACCGGCGGCATCCGCTGCGAAAAGGCCAGCGCCTACATGCTGACGCAGGGGTTCAAGGAGGTGTTCCACCTCAAGGGCGGCATCCTCAGATACCTCGAAGTCGTGCCGGAGACCGAGAGCCGCTTCGCCGGCGAATGCTTCGTCTTCGACGAGCGCGTCTCGGTGACCCACGGCCTCCACGAAGGCGAAGCCGTCCTCTGCCGCGCCTGCCGCACTCCCATGCTGCCGCACGAAGCTGTCGGCACCCTGTGCGCCAACTGCGCCGACGCAGCGCCGGAAGGCGCCGCTGAGCGCGAACGGCAGATGGAAATATCGCGCGCGCGCGGCCAAGCGCATCTGGGCGACGATGCCGTCGAGGTCGCGGCACGCAACAAGGTGCGAAAGCTCGAGCTCAAGGAGCGCTCGCGGGGCAAACTCTGAGCAAGACGCCCCCCTCCCATCCCATGACCTTCCTGCCCTATGCGCGCCGCATCCTCGGCGCCGCGCAGGAGGCCAAGGAAGCCCTGCGCCGCTCCGAGCGCGGCCGCGTCTCGATCGGTTCGCTGCGTTCGCTGGTGACGCCGCTGATCACCGAATCGCTGCTGCGCTTTCAGACGAAGTACCCGTCGGTCGACGTGGTGATCCACGAAGGCCGGCAGAGCCAGATCGCCACCATGCTGCACGAGCGCGAGATCGAGCTGGGCATCCTCTGCTGGCCCAACCTCGACCCGCTGGTCACCGACCTCGAGCCGCTGCTGGTGATGCGGGAGCGGGTGCCGCTCGTCGCCACCCCCGCGATCGTCGCCGAACTCGGACCCAATCCGCGCATCGACGACGTGCTGAAGCGCGTGCCGCGACTGATTTCCATCCCGTGGTGGCAGGTCTATCCCGACCCCGCCGTCGCCCTGTTCCGCCGCGCCACGGTGTCGGTGGAGCTTCCCACCGGCCCCGCGCGCCGCCTTGCTACCAAGGGCGAAGGCGTCGGCTTCTTCGTGATGAGCGCCGTGGCGGGAGACATTGCAGAGGGCCGGCTGGCCGAGATCAGGCCGGTCGACGTCGATCCCATACACCGCGACATCGCCATGGTGGTGCGGCACCAGGGCGTCCTCGACCGCGAGATGCTGCGCGACTTCGCCGTCGAGATCGCCGCCGAGTGCCGGTCGGCCGGTACCATCCTCGAAAGCACCATCCTGCCGAGGGTCGCCACCGCCTGAGGTTGCAAGTGGCTGCCTATGCTGCACATTCGCCCGAGGCAGCAATTCTTCCTCTAGTGTGCCGGCTGATGACCTGAGGAGACCGACTTGATCAGACCCGCAATCGCTTTTGCCCTTGCCCTCGTTGCCGCGCCTGCGCTGGCACAGGATTGCAGCAAGACATCCGAAGGCACCGCCGCGCTCGCCGACTATCCGGCGGTCCGTGCCTTCTACGATTCGATGACGCTCGGCGACGTCGACCTCGTCGATTGCGCCGTCGGCGCGGAGTGGCTGAACAACCCGGCTGCCCCTGGCACGCCAAAAGGCCCCGAAGGGTTCAAGCCCGCCGTGTACGGTCTGAAGATGCTGTTCAGCCAGTACGCGTTCACCACCGAGGACGTGGTGGCAAGCGACGGCAAGGTGGTGGTACGCAGCACCGTTACCGCCAAGCAGATCGCGCCGTTCCTCGGCGTCCCGCCCAGCGACACGGTGGTGAAGTTCCAGACCATCGACATCCACCAGCTCGGGGCGGACGGCAAGCTGGCACAGAGCTGGCACGTCGAGGACTGGCTGAGCTACCTGATGATGCAGGGCGCCCTGCCGCTCAAGGCGGAATGACCAGCGCCGCTAGGCCGCCACGCCAGCCTCGCGGGCGGCCGCAAGGTAGCCTCGGCTGATGCCGAGGCGCCGTCCGTCGGGCAGTTCGACCTGCGGCTTGCCGTCAATCCTTGCAACATTGGCGATCGCCTGAAGCGCGACCCAGTGTGAGCGGTGAATCTGCACACCCTGGGTTTCGCCGACCTCGCGGATGGCGTCGCTCAGCCGCATCAGCACCAGTGTGCGGCCCCGCTCGGTGACGATCTCCACATAGTGGTCCTGCACCACCAGCGCCCAGAGCGCGCCGCGCGCCGCCTGCGGCACCCTGTCGAGAATCGGGGGCGCCTGCGGCGGTTGCGGGGCACTCACCGGGTTCGATCGCGCTGAGTGCCCATGGATCTCGCCGATCGCGATCACGCCCATGCCGATCAGCGTGCATTGCAGCCAGAGCCCGAACGGCGGCAGGCCCGTTGTCCCGAGGGCCACGAAGTTGACCGCCATTACCGCCAGGGTGACCGGCACGCCGGTGACCGCACCGAACAGCACCACCCGGACCCAGCGGTTCCGCACCGTCAGCCCAAAGACCTGCTCCAAAACGACGCCCACGGCAAAGCCCAGGCCATAGGTGGAGAGGGCGATCGCCGCCCAGTAGACGAGGCGAGGACCGGTCTCCAGCAGTTCGAACGTACCGAACGGCCCGGCAATCCCCAGAAGCAGCGCCACGACCGTGATGCTCGCCAGCACGCGCCCATCGCTGAAATGCTTCCGCATTTCGCGAAGCGCCAGATGCAGGGGGTGGCCGCTCACGTAGTTTTCCTGCGCCTCGCGCATCACTGGTTGCCCGCGAAAGCTAGTCGGGCGACAGGCCGGCGGCAACCCACCCTCCCCTTTCGAGGCCACGATGTCGCTTACCCCTCTCTTCGACGCCCCGGTCGCGGTCCAGGTCCACGCCGTCGCTGCCCTCGCCGCGCTGCTGCTGGGCGCCCTGGTCCTTTTTCGCCCGAAGGGCACGCCGCTGCACCGGGCCATGGGCCGCGTATGGGTGGTGCTCATGCTTGTTGCCGCTACCTCGTCGCTCTTCATCAACGAGATCCGGTTGATCGGACCGTTCTCGCCCATCCACATCTTCTCGGTGGTCACCTTCATCGGGCTGGCGCAGGGCCTGTCGGCGATCCGCCGGGGCAATGTGCGGGCGCACCGGGCTGCGATGCAGAGCCTCTACTTCTTCTCGCTCATCATTGCGGGCGCGTTCACGCTGTTGCCGGGCCGACGGATGCACGATGTCCTGTTCGGAGCCGGTGCAGGCTGGCCACCGTCGCTGATCGTCATCGCGCTCGCCCTCTCGGTATCGCTGGCGGCCTGGTTCCAGCTCAGGCGCCGGGCGGCCTGACACACATCGCCAGAAGCCTCGACAGTCCGGAACGCCCGCGCTAGAAGCGGCATCAGCCCTTCAAGACCGCTGCGGAGCCTGCCGACATGGACGCCAACAACCTCGTGACGATCTTCGGGGGCTCGGGCTTTGTCGGCACGCAGATCGTGCAATTGCTGGCGCGCGCCGGATACCGGGTGCGCGTCGCGGTGCGCAGGCCGGACCTCGCGGGCCACGTCAAGCCGCTCGGCGCTGTCGGGCAGGTGATGCCGATCCAGGCCAATGTCCGCAACCTCGAATCGGTGCAGCGCGCCGTCAAGGGCGCCGGCGCGGTGATCAACCTCGTCGGCATCGGCTACGAGAGCGGCCGCCAGCGCTTCCGCGCCGTGCAGACCATGGGCGCCCGCAACATCGCAGAGGCCTCGAAACAGGCGGGCGTCACCACCCTCGTTCACATGTCGGCACTGGGCGCCGATCCCCAGAGCCCGACCCCCTACGCGCGCAGCAAGGGCCTTGGCGAGACCGAAGTATTCGCAGCCTTCAAGGACGCCATCATCATCCGCCCCTCGATCATCTTCGGGCCGGGCGACATGTTCTTCAACCGGCTGGCCTCCATGGCCCGGATGCTGCCGGTGCTGCCGGTCATCGGCGCCAAGTCCCGGTTCCAGCCGATCTATGTCGGCGACGTGGCGGCAGCCTTCGTCGCCGCCGTCGAAGGCAAGGTCAAGGCCGGCCGCGTCTACGAGATCGGCGGCCCCGAGACGGCAACCCAGCTCGAGCTGATGCAGCGCGTGCTTGCCGAAACCCACCGCCGCAACCCGCTGCTGCCGGTGCCGGCCGCGATCGGCAAGCTGCTGGCCCTGCCCTTCGCCTTCCTGCCCTGGGCGCCGCTGATTACTGCCGACCAGGTCGATCTGCTGCAGCTCGACAACGTCGTCTCGGCAGAGGCCTTGAAGGAGAAGCGCACCCTCGCTGCCTTCGGCGTCACGCCCACCGCGATGGACCCCATCCTCGAGAGCTACCTGTGGCGCTTCATGCGCAACGGCCAGTTCGACCGGCAGGCTGCCTGAACGCACCGCCTGCCAATGGTTAGCGAAGCCTTGCGGCGAAGCGGCGATTTTGCGCGACCTCAGAACGAAACGGTGAGCCTTTTTCGGTAAGCCTTGAGCATGGGCAGGAAGCCCGCGCCTCGCTTACCAAGAAGAGACTCCCCTTGCTGCGGCGGACCGAACGCATTGTCCTCAACGAGGACGAAGACATCCCAGACTCGCCCTTCGTGGCCGAGCCCGCGATCGCCACCGGCCCGGTCCCGGACCGGCGCAACCTCGAGCAGTGGCTCAACGAAGTCGAGCGCGCTGCCGCCACGCCCAAGGGCGAAAAGAAGGGGCTCGATGCCCTGCGCGCCGAAGTGCAGCGCACTCTGGTGACCAGCGACGGCGACGTCATCTCCGGCCCGGGCCAGTTCTGGCGCACCATGCTGAAGCCGTCGCGTCTGGCGCTGCTGGCGATCGCCCTCATTGCCGGCGGCGTTGCAGCCTATTTCGCAGCGAGCCTCGACCAGGGCACGCCCGCTCCCGAGCCGGTCGTCGAAGTCGCCGAGCCGGTGGCGCCCCCACCACCGCCCCCTGCGCCGGTGATGCAGATCCTCGTTGCCAGCACGTCGATCGCCATGGGTGGCCGGCTCTCCGCCGCCACGGTGGAGTGGAAAAACTGGCCGACTGACGCGATGCGCGAGGACTACATCACCAACGAGGCAGTGCCCGCCGCCATCGACGAGATGGCCGGTTCGATCGCCCGCTTCGAGTTCTTCCCCGGCGAGCCGATCCGCGCGCAGAAGCTGGTCGCGCCGGGCGATGGCTACCTGTCTGCCGTGCTGGCGCCGGGTGAACTGGGTGTTTCCATCCAGGTGCAGGCCGATGTGGCGGCCGGCGGCTTCATCCAGCCCAACGACCATGTCGATGTGCTGCTGACCCAGGCCGTGGCCGGCCGGCAGGTGGCGCAGACCGTGCTCAGCAACGTGCGCGTCCTCGCCATCGCCCACCGCCTCGGCGAAGTCGGCGTGCCACCCACCGCCGAAGGCGACGAGGAGTCCAACCCGGACGAGCCCAGTGACGAGGGCATCGCCCCGGCCACCTTCTCGGACGGGGTGATCGCGACACTGGCGCTCGACAGCGACCAGGCGAAGATCATCACCACGGCCCGCAATTCCGGCTCGCTCAGCGTCATATTGCGCTCGATCAGCGACTTTTCGGCGCCGAGGGCCACGGATTTCGAGCAGCAGAACGCCAATCAGCAGATCCGGCTGACCAGCCCGTTCTGGACTAACTGAACGGTCCCTGCGGGCCAGCCGAGACCCGCGCGTTAAGCCCGTATTGACCATGGGTTGCTATCGTTGGCAGCAGACCCGACTGAGTGAAGAGTACCGAACTTGACCCTGCGCCGCCTCCACCTCGAACCTGCCCAGGGTGCCGCCCAGTTGCTCACGCTGCTGCTGGCGCTGCTGGTGTTCGGCTTCGCTGCTCCGGCACTGGCCCAGACGGTGACCTACGATCTCAACACCACATCGGTGATGCGCATCAACCTGCCGATGTCGCAGGCGGTGACGGTGGTGATCTCCGAGCCCGTCGGCAAGGTCGTCGCGGCTGATCCGCTGATCGCCGACGCCCAGCCCATCACCGACCGCTCGATCTACCTCGTCGGTCGCGGCTTTGGCACCACCGCGGTCAACCTCTATTCCGCCGAGGGCAAGCCGGTCGGCCTCCTCGCCGTCGAAGTCGGGGCCGATACGGCCGACATGGCGCGCTCGATCCGTGCCGGCGTGCCATCGGCCGATATCAAGGTTTCGACCATCAACGGCCGGGTCAAGCTCAGCGGCAGCGTCACCGATGCGGTGACCATGGAGAAGGTGCTGGCCATCGTCGCCCAGTACGGCAGCCCGCAGATCATCAACACGGTCACGCTGACCGGCGGCCAGCAGGTGAACCTCGAGGTCCGCATTCTCGAGGCCCAGCGCGACGCGGGGCGCGACCTTGGCATCGCCTGGAGCGGCGAAGTCGGCGGCGTCGGCGTCAACGTCAACAACACCGCGGATAAGTCGTTCTCGCAGTTCATGACCAGCGTGATCTCCGGCGGCATCAGCCTCAACGCGACGATCAATGCACTCGAAAGCAAGGCGCTGGTGCGGACGCTGGCCGAGCCGAACCTCACCACGCTCTCGGGCGTCAAGGCGAGCTTCCTCGCGGGCGGCGAAGTGCCCATCCGCACCGCCGACCAGAACGGCAATGTCGGGTTGCAGTATCGCCAGTTCGGCGTGCTGCTCGGCTTCACCCCGGTGGTGCTCGATGGCGGCCGCATCCAGATTCACCTGCAGCCTGAAGTCAGCGGCCTCAACGGCTTCACCGCCGGCAACGATCCGATCTTCAACACCCGCACCCTCGATGCGACAGTGGAGCTGCGCGACGGGCAGAGCTTTGCAGTCGCCGGCCTGCTGCAGAACGACTCCAAGCTGAGCCAGGACCAGTTGCCGTGGATCGGCGACGTGCCGATCCTCGGCTCGCTGTTCAAGTCGTCCAGCTACCAGAAGCACGACACCGAACTGGTGGTCATCGTCACGCCACGGCTGGTGCAGCCGCTGACGCCCGGCCAGGTCCCGGCCTCGCCGCTCGACCAGACCCGCCCGGCCAACGATGTCGAGTTCTTCGCGCTCGGCCAGATGGAAGTCACGCCCAAGATGCTGAAGAATTTCCAGACCGGTGAGGGCGTGATCGGCCCCTACGGCTACATCATCGATCTTGGAGACGGCAATTGACCCGGCTCGCGCTGATCCTCTGCGGCACTGCGGCGGCCCTCGCGCTCGGCGGGTGCACCTACGACTACCTGCAACGCACCGACAAGGTCGGCTACAGCGCCGGCGATGCGGTCAAGGCCAACCTCGAGGCGCAAACCACCGATCCGGACCGCGATTCCGCCTACTCCACCAAGGGGCTCGGCAAGGACGGCTATGTCGAGCCGAAGACGCCGACCGACGGCGTGGAAGCGGCACCTGCCGCGCCTTAAGGCCCGCCTGAGCTCTCATCCCCGCGACTGTGCTACCTTTGCCGGCAACACCTATGCCTTGTTGGCCGCGGCCGCGTTCTGCAGGATCTGGATGTTGTTGGCGACCACGATGTTCTCGGGGTCGAGGGCGCGAGCCTTCTTGAAGTTGGTCAGCGCCGCCGTGACGTTGCCGCGCAACATGTAGGAATAGCCCACATTGTTGTAGTACTGCGCCGAGCCGCCGGTAATGCCGTAGAGCGAGGCGTAGACCCGGTCCGACAGGTCGAAGCGCCCCAGCCGGTCATACGAGGCGCTGAGGCCCACATAGGCTTCGGCGTTCTTGGGGTTGAGCTCCACCGCGCGCTTGTAGAGCGCCGCCGAATGGCCGAAGTCGTTGTTGCGGAAATGGCCGCGTGCTTCGCGCAGCGCCCGGTCGGCGGTGTAGTCGCCGATGCCGTCGATCTCGGCGACCTGCAGCTTGTTATTGCCGAAGCTACTCATCCCGGTCAGGCCGCCGGCCGAACTGCAGGCTGAGAGCGGCAAGGCCACCAGCGCCAGTGCGATAAAGCCAAGACGCAGTCCGCGAGTGCGCTTCATTCGGTATGCCCCCATGCCGCGAGGTCAATTCCCGACCTCAGCACAACAAGCCTAAGCGGCGGTGCGGTAAGGTTCGTTAACGGCGTCGCCTAAGACGTTGGCAGCGTTAATGCGCAGTTAGCGGGACCGGCTGCTCGGTGACATACTCGAACAGCACCTTTCGTACCGCCGGCTCGTCCTCGGCTGCCAAGGCGGCTTCAAGCCTCTGCAGCGCCGCGTCGAGGTCGGCCGTACCACGCGCCGCCGAGGGCGAGCGGAAGATGCGCGGCTGCGCCGTGCGGGTCGCGTGCGCCGGGTCGTAGAACAGCTCCTCGTAGAGCTTCTCGCCCGGCCTCGTGCCGGTGACGGCGATCTCGATGTCGCCGCCGGGATGCTGCGCCGACCGTTCGGTGAGGCCGGCAAGGCGGATCATGTTTTCGGCCAGGTCGCGGATGCGGATCGGTTCGCCCATGTCGAGCAGGAAGATGTCGCCACCCTCGCTCAGCGCACCGGCCTGCACGATCAGCTCGGCCGCCTCGTGGATCGACATGAAATAGCGGGTCATCCGGTCATCGGTCAGCGTCACCGGCCCGCCCGCCGCGATCTGTTCGCGGAACAGTGGCACCACCGAGCCATTCGAGCCCAGCACGTTGCCGAAGCGCACGGCGCAGAAGCGCTGCCGCGCCGGATCACCCTGCTCGCCATAGTGGCGGACGATCAGCTCGGCCCAGCGCTTGGTAGCGCCCATCACCGACGTCGGACGCACGGCCTTGTCGGTCGAGATCAGCACGAAGCGCTCGACGCCGGCATCACGGGCCGCCTCGACCAGCACGCGCGTGCCGATGACGTTGTTGCGCACCCCTTCGAGGGCGTTGCCCTCGACCAGCGGCACATGCTTGTGCGCGGCGGTGTGAAAGATCACCTGCACGCCATGCGACTGCAGCGTGCGGCGGACCAGGGCCGCATCGCCCACCGAGCCCAGCACCGGCACCACCACCGTGCCGTTGG
>CAMDAL010000077.1 GCA_945888565.1 Devosia equisanguinis
TCCACGGCCTTGCGCAGGGCACCCGAGTTGTAGCCATCGGCCCAGTCGCCCTGGCCATCGGCCCAGGTCACGCCGGCGTCGACATCGCCGTTGGCGACGGCGACGATGGTCTGCTCGTGGCCGCCGGTGAAGCGGACTTCACCGAAATAGGCGCCGTTTTCCATGCTGGCGCCGGTTTCGACCGGGATTTCGACCGACGGGATCAGGTAGCCGGAGGTCGAGTTCGGATCGCCGAAGCCGAAGACCTTGCCCTTCATGTCGGCGAGCGACGTGATGCCCGAATCGGCACGCGCGATGCCGATCGAGTGGTAAGCGAACGAGCCATCGAGGTTGGTCTTGACCAGCACGACGTCAACGGCCTCGGGGTCGGTCAGGTAGGTCTTGGCGTAGGCGGAAGCGCCGAGCCAGGCCATGTCGATGGTGCCGCCGAGCAGGCCCTGGATGACGCCGTCATAGTCGGCGGGTGTGAAGATCTTCGTCGGGACGCCGAGCAGTTCCTCGGTGTAGGCGCGGACGCACTCGTTCGAGGTCATGCGGTCCTGGGCGTTTTCGCCGCCGAGGATGCCGATGCGGAATTCGGTGATGTCCTGGGCGAAGGCCGGCGAGACGGCGGGCGCGACCAGCGTGGACGCGAGCAGCAGGGCTGCAACAAGCTTCTTCATTGGGTTTCTCCGGTAGAGCAGTTCGCCCCGGCGACAGGCCGGGGATGGGGTCAGACGGCGGCCATCGCGGCCCCGGCGGCGACGAGGCCGCGCGGCCGGTCCAGCGTCTCGATGCTGGTGGAGGTGGCTTCCTCCGAAAAATCGGCGTCGGCGCCGTAGATGTCGCGCGCTACGTCGGTGGTCAGTTCGTCGGCCTTGCCGTCGAACACCACGCGGCCGCCGCGCATGCCGATCACCCGGTCGCAGTAGCGCCGCGCGGTATCGAGGGTGTGGAGGTTGCAGATGACCAGCCGGCCATCCTCGTCGTGGATGCGCCGCAGCGTATCCATCACCACCTGGGCGTTCATCGGATCGAGCGAGGCGATCGGCTCGTCGGCGAGAATGATCTGCGGGTCCTGCATCAGGGCGCGGGCGATGCCGACGCGCTGCTGCTGGCCGCCGGAGAGCGCTTCGGCGCGCTTGGGGCCGTGCTCGGCAATGCCGAGCCGCTCGAGGATGTCGATGGCGCGCAGGATGTCTTCGCGCGGGAACAGGTTGAGCATGGTCTGCAGCGTGCCGCGCTGGTTCAGCCGGCCGAGCATCACGTTGGTGATGACGTCGAGGCGCGGCACGAGGTTGAACTGCTGGAAGATCATGGCGCAGTCGCGTTGCCAGCCGCGCAGCGCCTTGCCCTTGAGCGCCGATACCTCGACGCCGGAGAAGGCGATCCTGCCGTCGCTCACGTCGGTCAGCCGGTTGATCATGCGCAGCAGGGTGGATTTGCCGGCGCCCGAGCGGCCGATGATGCCGACCATCTGCCCCGGAGTGAACTCCAGCGAGACATTGTCGACGGCCGTCTTGACGCCAAAGCGTCGCGTCACCCCGTTGAGCTTCAGCATCCCGACGACCCCGCCTGTTGCAACGGGACCGACTCCTATGACCCGCACGCTACGACTGGATGAAGGTTCGGTGACGGGTTTGCGACAGTGGAAAAGCTGGTCAGAGTCAGGCGAAAACCGACGGCCCACCAGGACTTTAGCTGGCGGGTGCGGCGGCTATTCGTACTTTTCGAGGAAGGCTTCGATGCTCAGAGCGCGGAAATCGGGCAGCGCAACGTGCAGTTTTTCGTGGCTCCAGTCCCACCAGCCGAGCGCCAGCAGCCGGTCGGCGATGGGGGCTTCGAAGCGCTGCCGGATGGGCTTGGCGGGCACGCCGACCGCGATGGCGAAGTCGGCAACGTCCCTGGTGACCACGGCGTTCGAGCCGATGATGGCGCCATGGCCGACCGTGACGCCCGGCATGATCACAGCGCCGTGGCCGATCCAGGTGTCGTGGCCGATCTCGATGGCCTGCTCGGCGCGCCAGTCAAAGAAGGCCTGGTCGTCGGCTTCGCCCTCGAAGTACCAGGCGGAGCGGTAGGTGAAGTGGTGCAGCGAGGCGCGTTGCATCGGGTGCTTGCTCGCATAGATGCGGACATGCGCGGCGATGTTGGCGAACTTGCCGATCGTGGCGTAGGCGATCTGGGTGCTGCCGACGCAGTAGGAGTAGTCGCCCATGGTGGTGTGGGCGATGTGGCAGCCCTCGCCGACCTCGGTGTAGCGGCCGAGGACGGAGTCCTTCACCCGCGCCGTGGGGTGGATGAACGGGGTGTCCGACAGTCGGGTCATGCAGCCCTCCTTGGCGCAAATGCGGTCACGTCGACGATGCGGTCGGCCACCTGGGAGCGGACGTCCTCGTCGTGGAAAATGCCGAGCAGCGCGGTGCCCGCTGCTTTCTTCTCGGCGATCATTTCGACGACGACGGCGCGGTTGGTGGCATCGAGCGAGGCGGTGGGCTCATCGAGCAGCAGCACCGGATGGTCGGTGATGAAGCCGCGCGCGATGTTCACGCGCTGCTGCTCGCCGCCCGAGAAGGTGGCCGGCGGCAGCGACCACAGGCGCTCGGGCAGGTTGAGCCGGGCGAGGAGGGTGCGGGCGCGTTCGGTCGCCTCGTCACGGTCGGTGCCGCGGCTGACCAGCGGTTCGGCCACGACGTCGAGCGTGGTGACCCGCGGCACGGTGCGCAGGAACTGGCTGACATAGCCGATGGTGTTGCGGCGGAGTTCCAGCACGGTGCGGGGGCTGGCGGTGGCGAGATCGACGGGTTGGCCGTGGTGGATCAGGCTGATCGAACCCTGGTCGACGCCATAATTGCCATAGACCATCTTCAGCAGGCTCGACTTGCCGGCGCCCGAGGGGCCGCCGAGCACGACGCATTCGCCGGCACTGACCTCGAAGGCGACGCCCGACACGACGGGAAGGATGATCCCATCGCGCAGGTGCATGGTGAAGGATTTCGCGACATCGCGGACAGTGAGGAGGGCGGTCATCATCACACCTGCAGGATCGAGCTGACGAGGAGCTGGGTGTAGGGTTCGCGCGGGTCGTCGAGCACGCGGTCGGTGAGGCCGGCCTCGATGACGTGGCCGTCCTTCATCACCATCATGCGGTGGCTGAGCAGGCGTGCGACGGCGAGGTCGTGGGTGACGATGATGGCCGAGAGTCCGAGGTCGGCGACGAGGCCGCGGATCAGGTCGAGCAGCCGCGCCTGCACCGAAACGTCGAGGCCGCCGGTCGGCTCGTCCATGAACACCAGCCGCGGGTGGGTGACGAGGTTGCGGGCGATCTGCAGGCGCTGCCGCATGCCGCCCGAAAAGCTGCGCGGCTCGTCGTCGATGCGGTCCTCGGCGATCTCGACGCGGCCCAGCCACTCGATGGCGGTCGACCGGATGTTGCCGTAGTGCCGGTTGCCGACGGCCATCATGCGCTCGCCGACATTGGCGCCGGCGGAGACGGTCATGCGCAGGCCATCGGCCGGATTCTGGTGCACGAAGCCCCAGTCGGTGCGCATCAGGAAGCGGCGTTCGGCCTCACTGAGGTCGTAGAGGTTGCGCCAGCGCTCGTCGCGCATGCGGTATTCGGCGACGCCGGAGCTCGGCTCGAGGCGGGTCGAGAGGATGTTGAGCAGCGTGGTCTTGCCCGAGCCGGACTCGCCGACGATGGCGAGGACTTCGCCCGGCCAGAGCTCGAAGGAGACGTCGGCGCAGCCGAGGCGGCTGCCGTAGTACTTGGCGAGGTTGTGGACGCGGAGAAGGGGTTCGGTACTCATTCCGCAGCCTCCAGAGCATGGCCGGCGAGCGTGCCGCGATGCCCGTGCGCCCGGCGGTCCTCGCAATTGTCGGTATCCGAACAGACGAACATGTGGCCGCCATGGTCGTCGAGGATCACCTCGTCGAGGTAGACGCCCTCGGCGCCGCAGAGCGCGCAGGGTTCGTCGAAGTGCTGGATCTCGAAGGGGTGGTCCTCGAAGTCGAGACTCACCACCTCGGTGTAGGGCGGCACGGCATAGATGCGCTTTTCGCGGCCGGCGCCGAAGAGCTGCAGCGCCTCGGACATGTGCATCTTGGGGTTGTCGAATTTCGGCGTCGGCGAGGGGTCCATGACGTAGCGGCCCTCGACCTTCACCGGGTAGGCATAGGTGGTGGCGATGCGCCCGTGCCTGGCGATGTCCTCGTAGAGTTTCACATGCATCAGCCCGTATTCCTCGAGCGCATGCATCTTGCGGGTCTCGGTTTCGCGCGGCTCGAGGAAGCGCAGGGGTTCGGGGATCGGCACCTGGTAGACCAGCACCTGGCCCTCGGTCAGCTTGGCTTCCGGGATGCGGTGGCGGGTCTGGATGATGGTGGCTTCGGCCGTGTGCGTGGTGGTCGCGACCTCCGCCACCTTGGCGAAGAAGGCGCGGATCGAGACGGCATTCGTCGTGTCGTCGGCGCCCTGGTCGATGACCTTCAGCACATCATCCGGCCCGATGATCGAGGCGGTGACCTGCACGCCGCCAGTGCCCCAGCCATAGGGCATCGGCATTTCGCGGCTGGCGAAGGGCACCTGGTAGCCGGGGATGGCGATGGCCTTGAGGATAGCCCGCCGGATCATCCGCTTGGTCTGCTCGTCGAGATAGGCGAAATTGTAGGTGGCGATGCTCATTCGGCGGCCTCCGGGTAGGCGTCCTGTTCGTCCTCGGCATCGTGCTCGGCACGCATTTCGCGCAAGAGGCCGAGTTCGCCCTGGAAATCGACGTAGTGCGGCAGCTTCAGGTGCTCGACGAAGCCGGTGGACTGCACGTTGTCGGAATGCGCGATGACGAATTCCTCGTCCTGCGCCGGATGGTTCACATCCTCGCCCAGTTCGCGGGCACGCAGTGAGCGATCGACCAGCGACATCGCCATGGCCTTGCGTTCGGCCTGGCCGAAGACGAGGCCGTAGCCGCGGGTGAACTGCGGCGGCACCTTGGCATTGCCCTTGAACTTGTTGACCATCTGACACTCGGTGACGCGGATGCGGCCGAGGTTCAGCGCAAAGCCCAACTCGGGGATATCGAGCTCCACCTCCACTTCGCCGATACGGATTTCGCCGACGAAGGGATGCGAGCGGCCATAGCCGCGCTGGGTGGAATAGCCGAGAGCGAGGAGGAACCCCTCGTCGCCACGGGCCAGCGCCTGCAGCCGCAGGTCGCGGTTGAGCGGGAACTCGAGCGGTTCGCGGGTGAGGTCGCCGACCCCGTCCTGCACCTCATTCACATCGGGCTCGATCAGGCCTTGGTGGCCCAGCATGTCGGTGACGCGGGGCGCATCTTCCGCCACGCTGTCGCGGGCGGCGGGCTCGTCGACCGGGCCGTCACCCATCAGCGATGGGTCGAGGAGGCGGTGGGTGTAGTCGAAGGTGGGGCCGAGCAACTGGCCGCCCGGCAAATCCTTGAACGTCGCCGAGACGCGCCGCTCGATCAGCATCGCCCCGGTATCGATGGGCCGCGAGTAGCCGAAGCGGGGCAGCGTGGTGCGGTAGGCGCGGACGAGGAAGATCGCCTCGATCAGGTCGCCGCGGGCCTGCACGATGGCGAGTGCGGCGAGTTCGCGATCATAGAGCGAGCCCTCGCCCATCGTGCGGTCGACGGCGAGGCCGAGCTGCTCGACGATCTGGTCGAGCCGCAGCGCCGGCACGTTGCGGTCGCCGCGGCGGCGATCGGCGAGGAGGCGGTGGGCATTGGCGATGGCGGCCTCGCCGCCCTTTACGGCAACATACATGTCAGGCCTCCGATATGCGGGTGGTGCGGGGCAGGCCGATCACCGTGCCGTTGCGCACCAGCAGCAGGTCGACCCCGCGCGGGAAGCGGGCGCGGTTGTCGGCCCACTGGGCGAGGAAGTCGCCGGCTGGCAGTGGCAGAATGGTGCGCAGTTCTCCGTTGATGCCAGGGCCCTTCAGCACCACCGCAGTTTCATTGAGGCCTGCCGCGAGGACCACGGTGGTCGAACGGTCGGGATATTCGTCGGTGCCTTGCCCCATGCTGTCGAGACGCGGCAGCAGCGCGGCATCGGTCACAAGGGCGAAGGCCGCTTCGCTGATATCGTCGGTGATGGGTGCGCCGCAGTGGAAGGCGATCCACGCCGTCACGGCTTCAGAGGTCCGCAGCACCGGGTCGAGCCAGACCGGCGTGTCATGGTCGCACAGCGTCAATGCCATGGCGCCGAGTTCGGGGGTCATGGGAGCCGGGGGCGCGGCATCGGTGCCAATCCCCTGCGGCTGGCCGGGCCGGGCGAGGGCCTCCATGGTGGCACGGAACACGCTTTGCGCGCCCAGCACCAGGTCAGCGAAGCCACCTTCGATCGACAGGTCCATCAGTCGTCTCCCCGAACCATGGTGAAGAAGTCGACACGGGTGGCCGCGGTCTCGTCGCGGCGGAGGCTGTCGGCTTCGGCCTGCTCGCTCCGTAGCGGCGCCAGCACCTGCGCCTCGACAACCGCCGGCTCGCGCTGCCAGAGCGCATCGAACAGGGCGGCCTGCACCGCCTTGTCGCCGTCGCGGCCAAGGCAATAGGCGTGGCCGACCTCGCCGGTATCGAGCCGCACCGTAGCGCGAGTGACGGTGGCTTCGCCGAGGTTGAACGGGTTACCGCCACCACCGGCGCGGCCCCGCACCATCACAAGCCCCGTCTCGGGTCCGCGCACGCGGTGGAAGCCGGGTTTTTCGGGCCACGCGCCCCACAGTTCGCCGAGCCGGGCGGGATCGGCGTGGCTCAGTACGGCCATCGCCTGTTGTCGCGGATTGCCGGTTTCCGTCATTCGGGCTTGCTCCAACTTGTCTAGTGAA
Source organism: Devosia equisanguinis (assembly GCA_945888565.1). Classification (GTDB taxonomy): domain Bacteria; phylum Pseudomonadota; class Alphaproteobacteria; order Rhizobiales; family Devosiaceae; genus Devosia_A; species Devosia_A equisanguinis_A. The sequence continues at coordinate 6,824 of CAMDAL010000077.1, forward strand.
CTATACAAGTATATCTGTTTTGCCTCCCTCTACGCCGGCTGGATGAATTTGCAATGACAATCTTGAGCCGCACCTCCGAGGCCCCTGCAGGCGGAGTGGCGCTTTGGCGGCAGATCGCCGACGCCATCCGGCTCGACATCGTCGGCGGCAAGCTGAATGAAGGCGACAAGCTCGATGGCGAACTGCCGCTCGCCGAGCGCTTCGGCGTCAACCGTCACACCGTGCGGCGGGCACTCGCCGTGCTGGCCGAGGAAGGCGTGGTGAGGGCCGAGCATGGGCGCGGCACGTTCGTCGCCGAAGCGAAGCGGCTGAGCTACCGGGTGGGCCGGCGCACCCGTTTCAACGAGGGGCTTGCCGGGCAGACCCGCGAGCGCACCCGCACGCTGCTGTCGCACGGGATCGAGCGGGCCACCGCCCGGCTGGCAGAGGCGCTGGCGGTGAAGCCGGGCACGCGGCTGGTGCGGCACGAGACCATCTCGTTCGCGGACGGCCGGCCGCTGGCGCGCGCCTCGGGCTGGCTGCCGGAAGAGCGGTTCCCGGATTTCACCGCCGTCTACATGGCCTCCGTATCGGTCACCGAAGCGCTGAAGCACTACGGGATCGCCGACTATGCGCGCGCCGTCACCCGCATCTCGGCGCGGCACGCCACCACCGAGGAAGCGCAGGGCCTGAAGCTCGCGCCGGGCTCCGTGGTGCTGGTTTCCGACGCGGTCGATGTGGACATGGCCGGCGTACCGATCCACGCCATGCTGACCCGCTTCCCGGCCGACCGCATGGAGCTGGTGATCTAGCCGGCACTAGGCAGGCGGCGCGCATCGGCCTAGAACGGCCGCCCCGCCTCCCGGACCGCCGCCCGTGACCGACACCACCTCCCGCGCTGCGGGGTCCTCCCAGCGCCGCCTCGCCCATCTCGGCATGCTGCTGTTCGCAGCCCTGATCGCCGGCTCGTTCACTTTTGGCGCGGCGGCGGTGCCGTATCTGGCGCCGGTGCCGCTGAACGCGCTGCGCTTCGTCATGGCGAGCCTGCTGATGGGTGCGTTCGCCTTCGGCGTGGCGCGGCAGAAGTTCGCCTGGCCGAAGGCGCCATGGCGGTTCGGCATCACCGGCTTTCTCACTGCCGTCTACTTCGTGACCATGTTCATCGCGCTCACCATGACGCTGCCGGTGGCGACGAGTGCCGTCTATACGCTGGTGCCGATCATGACGGCGCTGACGGGGCTGCTGATCGTCGGGCAGCGCTCCGGCCCGCCGGTGCTGCTCAGCCTGCTGCTCGCCGGAATAGGGGCGATATGGGTGATCTTCCGCGGCGACCTTGATGCGCTGCTGCGGTTCGATGTCGGGACCGGTGAACTGATCTACTTCGTCGGCTGCGTCGCCTACGCGATCTACACGCCGCTGCTCAGGCGCTACAATCGCGGCGAGAGCGCGCTGGTGCTGAGCTTCTGGACCTTGACCGGCACGGCGGCCTGCATCGTGCTGTACGGCCTGCCGGGGATTCTCGCTACCGACTGGCTGCACCTGCCACCGGTGGTCTGGTGGGTGGTGGTCTACCTCGCGGTCGGGCCAACGGCGATCTGCTTCTTCCTCATCCAGTTCGCCTCGGTGCACCTGCCGGCGGCCAAGGTGGTGGCCTATGGCTACATCGTGCCGGCCTTCGTCATCGTGTTGGAAGGATTTGTCGGCCACGGCTGGACCAGCCTGTCGGTCGCCGCCGGAGCGGCGATCACGGTGCTCGGTCTTGCGGTGCTGGCGGCGCTGCCGGAGCGGAACTAGCGCGCGCTGCTCCGCTGCGCCCAGGCAAGCGTCAGGCCGAAGGCAAAGAAGGCGACAACGACCAGGGTCAAGAAAAGGATAGATTCGGCAGGCATCGGGCTGGCTCCTCGGTTGGGTCGAGGAAGCGAACCATGTCGGGCGCGGCCCGATGTTGATCTGGGTCAACCCGGCGTCAGAGCGGGCAAGGTTGCCCGGTCAGACCAGAACAAATCACTCAGCACCCGTCACTCAGCACCCGTCATGGGCACGGCAAAATCGAGATCCTCGCGGTAGGGCCTTGCCGTCGGCGGCAGCTGCTTTTTCAGGAAGACGTTCTCGCCCCTGAGCTGCCGCAGCCAGATCGGGATCATTTCGCGATAGCCGGCGAGGATCGAGGGAGTGGGTGGTGGCAGGTCGTGCTTGATCACCTCGTGCAGCCGCTCGAGCGCGTAGTAGGGCACCACCGGGAACATGTGGTGCTCAACGTGGTAGTTCATGTCGAGGTAGAGGAAGCGGCTGATCGGGTTCATCAGCACAGTGCGGGTGTTAAGGCGGTGGTCGGTGACGTCCTCGGCAAGCCCGCCATGCTGCAGCAGGCCGACCAGCACCATGTGCCAGCAGCCATACAGCCGCGGCAGGCCGATCAGCATGAACGGCAGGATCGACTGTGTGGCGACTGCGGTCACCGCCGTCGCGGCATAGATTGCGATCCACACCCGCGGCACGAAAATCGCCTTCGGCCAGTCGCCCTTGGGGATGAAGCTCTTTTCGGCGTCGCTGAGGTTGCCCGAGGCGTTCCGCACCATGGTGCCCAGGGAGTCCCAGGCATCGAGGATGCCGATGAAGGCCATGATCACCCGGAACAGCACCGGCGGCCGCATCACGGCGATCTCGATATCGCGACCGACGATGATGGTATCGGAGTGGTGCCGGGCGTGGCTCCACTTCCAGGTCACCGGGTTGCGGATCAGCATGAAGCACGCGATCTGGTAGATCACCCGGTTCATCCACGGCGTCTTGAAGGCGGTGCCATGGCCGCATTCGTGCCAGCGGCTGTCGCTCGCTGATCCGTAAAGCACGCCGTAGACGAAGAAGAAGGGCACGCACCACCAGGTTCCCCAGAAGACGATGCCGCCAATGCCGGTCGCCAGCAGCAGCCCGAGCCAGAGCAGGTTGTCGCGCAGCGGAGGCCCGTCGGAGCGTTGCATCAGCTCCTTCATTTTCGCCCGCGGCACCTCGGTATGGTACCACTCGGCAGCCGCCAGCCCGCGCTCGACGGCACGCTGCGATTCCGGTCCGACGATGGAATAGTCGCGTTTGGGCAGGCTGGTCGTAGTCATGCGGCGAAACGATCCCCCTCGGTCGGCGCGCCATGGCAGCCCGATCAGTAGAGGCTTGAACCGCCGCTTCGTCCAGTTCGACCTTAGCCCACCGCTGCCGCGGTCGACCTCATGCCCGCTGCGGTATCGCTGAAAAACAAAAAGGCGCCCGAAGGCGCCTTTGTCATCTTCCCCTTGCGTAGGGAGGATATTGGAGCGGGCGAAGGGATTCGAACCCTCGACCCTAACCTTGGCAAGGTTATGCTCTACCCCTGAGCTACACCCGCACTCCAGTCGCTTGCAGGTGCTTGGCACCGGCCCGACGGGCGCCTATATGCCCAATCGAAAGCATGATTGCAACCCATAATTCGGCGCCGCGTGAAAGCGCGGTATAGCTTGCGCCAGACGCCCGAAAAGGCGCATGAAACCGGCATAAAGCGCGCCTTTCCGCCTGAAGGACCTCGAAGATGGCACTCAACGACCTGAGCTCCAACCCCGCACAGAACGCCGCAGCATCCATTGCGCTCGTGAAAGATTCGTCGGATCGCGCCTTCAAGGCCGACGTGATCGATGCTTCGCTCGAAGCCCCGGTGCTGGTCGATTTCTGGGCTCCCTGGTGCGGCCCATGCCGCCAGCTGACCCCGAACCTCGAAAAGGTGATCAACGAGAAGAAGGGCGCCATCCGCCTCGTGAAGATCAACATCGACGAGAACCCCTCGATTGCCGGGCAGCTCGGCATCCAGTCGATCCCCGCCGTGTTCGCCTTCGCCGGCGGCCGGCCGGTCGATGCGTTCATGGGCGCCATCCCCGAGAGCGAGGTCCGCCGCTTCGCCGACAAGGTCATCGCCGCGGCCCCCGCCGGCGGCCCGCAGACCGGTTCGCTCGAGGAGGAGATCAAGCACGCCCTCGTGCGCGCCGCCGAGGCGCTGAAGCTGGGTGACCTCAACCAGGCGGCGCAGATCTACGGCATGATCCTGCAGCAGAAGCCCGACCACGCCGAGGCGCTGATCGGCATCGCCAAGGTGTTCTTCACCGCCGGCCAGCCCGACCAGGCCCAGGCCGCGCTCGACGACGTACCCGAGGCCGACCGCAAGGGCCCCGACTACACCTCGCTCATCGCCTCGCTGAAGCTGCTGACCGAGGCGGCCGAACTGAGCGAGACCGACGAACTCGCGGCCCAGGTCGCGGCCAACCCCGACGATCACCAGGCCCGCTTCGACCTCGCGGTGAAGTACAATGCCGAAGGCAAGCGCGTCGAAGCCGCAGAAACGCTGGTGGCGCTGATGAAGCGCGACCGCACCTGGAACGAGGACGGTGCGCGCAAGAAGCTGCTCGAGCTGTTCGATGCCTGGGGCGGCAAGGATCCTGCAACTCTCAAGGGCCGGCGGCTGCTCTCCGCGGTCCTGTTCTCCTGAAGGCAACAGCAAGGCACAAGGCCATGCCCAAGCGTCCACAGTCGTCCGCCGACATTCCGGCTTCCGTCCCCATCTTCCCGCTCTCGGGCGCATTGCTGCTGCCCTACGCGCGGCGGCCGCTCAACATCTTCGAGCCGCGCTATCTCGAGATGATCGACCATGCGCTGAAGGGCGACAGGCTGATCGGGCTGATCCAGCCCCGTGACACGTCCGAGGAAAGCCCGCAGGGCGCGGTCGCGGTGCAGAAGATCGGCACCATTGGCCGCATCTCGCATTTCGAGGAAGTCGAGGATGGGCGCTATTTTGTCATCCTCGAAGGCGTCTGCCGCTTCGAGTACCTGAAGGAAATGCCGACCATGTCGCCGTTCCGGCGCGCCATGGTCGCCACCGACGCCTTCGCCTCGGATTTCAACCGCGAGTTCGGCGAGGAGGCGGTGGATCGCACCCGCTTCCTCAAGATGATGCGCGACTACGCCGAGTTCGGCAATTTCGACCTCAACTGGGACGAGATCGAAAAGACCGGCACGGCGGACCTGGTCAATTTCTGCTGCATGGTCTCGCCCTATGGCGCGGCCGAGAAGCAGGCACTGCTCGAGGCCAATACGCTCGAAGCGCGCGCCGAAACGCTGATCGCCATGGCCGAGTTCGAAATGGCCAAGGGGGACGGCGACCGGGCCTCGTCGCTCAATTGAGCGCGGCGAGCCCCCCAGTCCCCGCGCCGCGCCACCTGGTCGATCCCCGGACGCTGGAGATGCTGGTCTGCCCGCTGACCAAGACGCGGCTCACGCTCTCCGCCGACCGGACCGAACTGGTCTCGGTCGCCGCCCACCTGGCGTTCCCGATCCGCCTCGGCGTGCCGATGCTGAGCCTCGACGAGGCCCGCGAAATCGACCCCGACGCGATGAAGGTGTTCACCTTGGGCGGCGAGCACACCGACTGAACGGTCAGATTTCCAGTCCCCGAAGCAGCCTCGGGCCGCCCCGATCAACGCCCGCTGCCTGGGCGATCATGAAATTCTTGAGGGGACCGAGGCGGTCGACGACGCCGAGGCCCAAGTCGCGCGCCGCGCGGACGGGCGCGATATCGTTGGAGAAGAGCCGGGTCATGCCGTCCGCCACCATGGCCATCAGCGTGGTGTCGAAGCGGCGCCAGCGCTGGTAGCGCTCGAGGATGTCGGCAGCGCCGTGGTCCTGGCCGAGCCGCATGGCGTCGATCACCACTTCGGCCAGCGCCGCCACGTCCTTGAGCCCGAGGTTCAGGCCCTGGCCGGCGACGGGGTGGATAACGTGGGCGGCGTCGCCGATCAGCGCGAGGCGGGGGCCGACGAAGCTGTTGGCGATCTGCAGGCGCAGCGGGTAGGCCTGCACCGCGGCCTCCTCGAGCGTCACCTCGCCAAGTGTGTACCCCATCGTCTCGGCGATCTCGGTGGCGATGGCCTCGGGTGACAAAGCCTTGACGCGGGCCGCCTCGGCGGTGGTTTCGGTCCAGACCAGCGATGAACGGTGGCGCGAGTCGATGCTTGGCAGCGGCAGGCTGGCGAACGGCCCGTGCGGCCGGAAATGCTCGTAGGCGGTCCCCTCATGCGGCAGGGTATGGGAGATGGTGGTGACGATGCCGGACTGGCCGTAATCGTGACCGAAGGTACCGATGCCGGCGAAGCCCCGCATGGCCGACATCGCGCCGTCGGAGGCGACCACCAGCGGCGCCAGCAGGGTGCGACCGTCAGCCAGGCTGACCCGGCCCATGG
>CAMDAL010000078.1 GCA_945888565.1 Devosia equisanguinis
AAGTACGACCTCGCCTGGATGGAAGACCCGATGTCGCGCTTCGACATTCCCGGCCACAAGCATGTGTCGGACGCGCTGCTGACGCCGATCGCGGCGGGCGAGGACTGGTACCTGCGCGATGGGTTCCGCGAGGCGATCCGGACGCGGGCGGTGGATATCGTGCACCCCGACCTGCTGACATCGGGCGGGCTGATGGAGACCAAGCGCATCTCCGACGACGCCGAGGAGGAGGGCATCCCGACGGCGCTGCACTGCGCCGGCTCGCCGATCGGCTTCATGGCCAATATCCACACGGCGGCGGCGATCTCGAGCTTCCTCGCCTGCGAGCACCATGGGCTCGACCTGCCGTTCTGGGAGGGGCTGGTGACCGGCCTGCCCAAGGACTACATGGCCGGTGGCTTCGTCACGGTGCCGGAGAAGCCGGGGCTGGGCATCGACATCAACCTCGACGCGATCGAGGCGGGCCTCAGGACGCCGGGCACCATGTTCCTGCCGACCGACGAGTGGAACACGCCGAAGCTCGGCTTCTGGCGACCCGACAACCGCTGGCCGGAATGATCTGGAGGGGCCGCTCGCGCGGCCCCGTCCGCCTTACGGCAGGGTGTGGCCGGCGGCCTTGAACAGGCGGTACCATTCCTCGCGGGTGAGGACGATGTCGGAGCCAGCGACGCTCTCGCGCACCCGATCGGGCTTTGTGGTGCCGAGCACGACCTGGATATTGGCCGGGTGCCGGGTGATCCAGGCGATGGCGATGCCGGTGGGCGTGATGCGGTACTTTTCCGCCAGCTCGTCCATCACATCGTTCAGGTCGGCGTAGTTCTCGCGATCGCCGATGAACACGCCCTTGAAGAAGCCCTGCTGCACCGGCGACCAGGCTTGCAGGGTCATGCCCTTGAGGCGAGAATAATCGAGCAGGCCGACATCGCGCGAGATCGACTGGTCGAGCCCGTCCATGTTGACGGCCACGCCCTGGGCGAACAGGTTGGCGTGGGCGATCGAGAGCTGCACCTGGTTGAACAGCAGCGGCTGCTTGACCGCTGATTTCAGCAGTTCGATCTGGCCCGGCGTCTGGTTGGAAACGCCGAAGTGGCGGACCTTGCCGGACGAATGCAGCTGGTCGAAGGCCTTGGCCACGTCATCTGGCTCGACGAGCGTGTCGGGACGGTGCAGCAGCAGCACGTCGAGGTAGTCGGTCCGGAGCGCCTTCAGCGAACCCTCGACGGCCGCGATGATGTGCTCGGACGAGAAGTCGAAGAAGCCCTTCCGGATGCCGGCCTTGGACTGGATCATGATGCGCTCGCGATCGGCGGGCGAGAGCTGCACCGCATCGCCGAAGCGCGCCTCGCAGACATGCGGTGCGCCGCCATAGATATCGGCATGGTCGATCATGGTGACACCGGCTTCCACCGCGGCGTCGTACAGCGCACGGATATCGGCGTCGCTCATCTTGGCGATCCGCATGAGGCCGAGCACGACGCTGGACAGGGTGAGGTCGGCGTTCGGGGCTTTGAATGTTTTCATGGGAGTGCCTGGGGTTGGAGTGGTCCGCCTTCGCTGAAGCTACGGCGCGACAGCCTCCGCCCTTCAGGCTCCGTCTCGGCTTGCCGAGCCGAAGCCCGCAGGGCGAAGGCTGGTGGGCGTGGCAGGATTCGAACCTGCATCGGAAGTGTTATGAGCACTTGGCTCTAACCGTTGAGCTACACGCCCCTCGGCCCGGCTCTTAGCAAGTGCCGGGCGGGGTGTGAAGCGCCGATTCAGGAGGCGGGGACGAGCTTCGACAGGTTGCCGTCGATGGTCACGACGTAGAGCTCGCCCGCGCTGTCGGTGCCGAACGAGGTGACCTGGCCCTGGGCGCCGAGCTGATCGGTCCAGTCGGTCTCGCCGGTCGCCTGGCCGTCGGCATAGGTCAGCGAGCGGATATGGCCGTCGCAGAAGTCGGAGAAAAAGTACTGGCCGGTGAGCGCAGGCAGGGCCGCGCCACGATAGACCAGGCCGCCAGTGATCGAGCAGCGGCCGGAATCGTGGCCGTAGGTGAGGATCGGGAGGACGAAACCGGAGGTGTCGCAGGTGGCTGCTTCGTAGCAGGCGAGTCCTTCCATCACCTTCCAGCCGAGGTTCGCCCCCGCGTCCGCAGTGGTGATGACGCTGATCTCTTCGTGCGCCACCTGTCCGACATCGGCGACGTAGAGGTTGTCGCCATCGAACGCCATGCGCCACGGGTTGCGGACGCCGGTGGCGAAGATCTCGGGCGCGGCGCCGGCATCGACATCGAGGCGGAGGATCTTGCCGAGCAGTTCTTCCGGGTTCTGCGCCCGGTTGCCGGGGTCGCCGCCCGCACCGCCATCGCCCATGCCGACATACAGCAGGCCATCCGGCCCGAAGCCGAGCCAGCCGCCATTGTGATTGCCGAAGGGCTGGTCGACCGAGAACAGCGGGGTGGCGGAACTCGGATCGGCGGCGTCGCCGCTCGCGGTGTAGCCGACCACCTGCGTGTTGCCGTCAGCGTCGGTGTAGTTGACGAAGAAACGGCCATTGCTGGCGTAGTCCGGGTGGAACGCGAGGCCGAGCAGACCGCGTTCGCCGCCCACGCTGATGCGGTCGCTGACATCGAGGAACGGTGCGGGCTGTACCGCGCCATCGACGAGGATCAGGATACGGCCGGTCTGCTCAACGACGAACAGCCGAGGATCGCCCGCAGGGGCGGTTACCAGTACTGGCGAATCGAGGCCTTGGGCGACCGGTTCGAGCCGGATGCCGCCTTCCTGTGCCAGGGCGAGTGAACTGCAAGCCATCGCCACGGCGGCGATGGCGGGTACAATCAGGCGTCGCATCAGGCCTCCTTCAGGTGTCAGTCGCTGGTGGTGCTGACGCTGTCCTTGAGCTGAGCCAGTTCGGCTTCAGCCCTGAGGGCCCGGTCGCGCCAGTCTTCTATCGAAAGCCCGTCGAGGCGCGCGGGTTCCGCCGGTACCTCGACGATTTCCTCCGGCATCGGCGCGCCGGTCAGCTTGGCGTGCAGCGCCTCGACATAGGCGGCGTCGTCGGCGTGGAGCGCACCGGCCGCGGCTTCTTCGGCCCAGCGATTGAGGTCGGCGGTGGTCTCCTCGTTCATGCTGCCGGTTGCCAGCAATTCCTTGATCAGCGCTTCGACCTGCACGGGGCTCTCCTTGAGAATTGTCATTGGGGCGGCAAACTATCCAAAGCTGGCCCCCGTGGGAACCCGCCGCGACATCCCGTCACCAGCTGTGTTGGCGCTGCGGAAACTGCGGCTGAGATAGGCCGATCCGGCGATACCGAAGCGCCAGGGCAGCTCAGCGGCCTTGCTGATGCCGATGCGCGGACCAATCGTCGCCTCCGGTACCACCTCGGCGGCCCGGAACGACAGCGGCGGATCGCCCAGGGTCAGCCCGTCCTGCGCTTTGGTGATGCCCATCGCCGCGCACAGCTTGCCCGGACCCGAGCATAGTTGCCGCGGGTCGGAGAGCCCGCGCCGCACTGTCATCTGCGCGATGCCATGCGTCGGTTCGAGCGCCCGGACCAATACGGCCGCGCCACCGGCGCAGACCAGGTTGAAGCACCAGTGGATGCCGTAGGAGCGGTAGACATAGACATGGCCGGGGCCGAGAAACATCGATGCGTTGCGCGGCGTCGGGCCGCGGTAGGCGTGCGAAGCGGGCTCGTCGGGATGATAGGCTTCGGTTTCGGCGATGATGCCGCCGACCCCATCGACCAGGAGTTCCGCACCCAGCAGGTCGCGGGCGACGCGGGTGACCTCGCGGGAAAAGAAGGCGTGGAGCTCGGGTGAGACGGTCATTGCCCGTAAATGTTGTCGCTACACAGGCGCAGCGCAAGTCCCGGGGGCCAATCGGCGCGTACGCTCAGGCGGTGAAGTCGGTCGACTTCAGCAGCTGTTCACGCTTTGCCGCTGCCGTAGCCTGGATTCGGGCCGCAGCGATACGCAGGGTGAGATTGATCTGCTCGCCAACATTGCTGGTGTTTCCACCGATCAGGCCGCTGGCCAGGTTGCTGCCCTTCTCGATGTCCGACTGTGCGTAGGCCTTGCGCTTCAGGCGTGCATTCTCGGCCTCGTTGTAAGCCGAGGTGCGCGGCAGCCAGTTCATGGTGCGCTTGGCGATCTGCATGATCCCAGCCTGCCCGCAGGGTCTGAACGAATTGTTAACACCGGGCGGCACACTTGTCTGGTGGCGCCGGACGTGAACAGTGGCGGCAGAGGAGATCGGAATGGCGGACTCGCCGAAATTCGGTACCAGCGGCCTGCGTGGCCTCGCCAGCGACCTCGTCGGCAACGCCGCGCGGCGCTACGCCAGCGCCTTCGCGCGACACATCGTTGCGACGGGGCAGGCCGGTAGTGGCCGGGTCTACCTTGCGCGCGACTACCGCGAATCAAGTCCGGCCATCGTTGCCGATTGCGCCATCGCGGTGCGGGCGGCTGGGCTGGAGCCGGTCGATTGTGGCGTGCTGCCCACCCCGGCGCTGGCGCTGCACGCCATGGCCGACGGTGGCGCGGCCATCATGGTCACCGGCAGCCATATCCCGGCCGATCGCAACGGCCTGAAATTCTATGTACCGAAAGGCGAAATCTCGAAGGCGGACGAGGCCGGGATCGCGGCAGCGCTCCTCGACACGGTCCCGGATGGTCCGGGCGGCGCGCGTGATGCCTATCCGCAGGCCGGCGACCGCTACCGCCAGCGCTACCGTGGGCTGCTGGCAGCCGATGCGCTGGATGGCTGGCGCATCGGCGTGTTCGAGCATTCGTCGGTGGCGCGCGACCTGCTGGTGTCACTACTGACTCGCGCAGGCGCCTCGGTGGTGCGGCTCGGTCGTTCGGAGAGCTTCATTCCTGTCGACACCGAGGCCTTCTCGGACGCGATCTTTGCGCCGCGCTTCGACTGGATCGCGCAGCACCGTCTTGATGCCATCGTCTCGACCGATGGCGATGGCGACCGGCCGCTGGTGATCGATGGCACCGGCGAGTTCGTGCGCGGCGACGTACTCGGGATGATCGCGGCGCGTTTTGCCGGGGTGGTGCGGGTGGCAACGCCCGTCACGTCCAACTCGGCGATCGAGGGCGTCGGCTGGTTCACCGAGGTGGAGCGCACGCGCGTCGGCTCGCCCTATGTTATCGCCGGGATGGAGAAGCTCGGTGAGTCCGGTGCGGTCGTCGGCTTCGAGGCCAATGGCGGCACGCTGCTCGGCAGCGAGGTGGTCGTCGATCGTCACACGCTCGAGGCCTTGCCCACGCGCGACGCGGTGCTGCCCATCCTCGCCGTTCTCGCCATGGCGAAGGGCAGGGGGCAGTCGCTGGCGGCGCTGGTGCAATCCCTGCCGGTCCGCGCCGCGCTCAGCGACCGGCTGACCGAGGTGCCGGGCGATCGGAGCGCCGAGCTGCTCCAGCGCCTCCGCGACGAGCCGGGCTACGCGCAGGGCTTCTTTGCGCCGGTGGGCGACGTGCAGTCGGTCTCCAGCATCGACGGCCTCCGTTTCGGCCTCGCCTCGGGCGACACTGTCCACTATCGCGCCTCCGGCAACGCCCCGGAACTGCGCTGCTACGTCGAAGGCGTCACGCCCGAGCGGGCGGAGGAGCTGCTCGGGTGGGGGCTTGAGGCGGCGGCCGCAGTGGTGCGGGGAACCGAGGGAGAACGTCATGGCCAATGAGAGCAAGGCGCTTCGCCTCGCGGTGCTGATCGATGCGGACAACGCCTCGGCCAAGATCGTCGATGGGCTGTTCGAGGAGATCGCCAAGATCGGCGAGGCCAGCGTCCGCAGCATCTACGGCGACTTTTCCGGCACGCGATCGAAAGGCTGGGCCGACGTGCTGGCCAAATACGCGATCATTCCGCAGCAGCAGTTTGCCTACACCATCGGCAAGAATGCTTCCGACATCACGCTGGTGATCGACGCCATGGACCTGCTGCATTCGGGGCGCTTCGACGGCTTCTGTCTCGTTTCATCCGACAGCGACTTCACCCGCCTCGCCGCCCGCATCCGCGAGGAGGGCGTCGACGTCTACGGCTTCGGGGAGCAGAAAACTCCCGAGAGCTTCCGGCAGGCCTGCCGCCGTTTCATCTACACCGAGAACCTGCTGCCACAGGAGCCGGCAAAGGCCGGCGGCGTCGAGACGCAAAAGGCGCTCGAGCCCACGCAGAACGCCACGAACCTGATCCGCCGGGTCATCGTCGAGATGGACAGCGAGGACGGGTGGGTGAGCCTTGGCCTGCTGGGAACGCAGTTGGTGAACCGCTACCCCGACTTCGACCCACGGACCTACGGCCACAAGAAGCTGAGTGATCTGGTCAAGAGCCTGACGGCCTTCGAACTCCAGAAGGGAGAGGGAGGCCAACTTCGCGTCAGGCGAAAAGCGGCAAGCTCTGTTACCACCAAGGCTGCAGCCGGAAAGCCCTGAGCCTACTCCCGCGCGATCACGAACGCCGCCGCCCCCGCCATGATCGCCCCCGCTGTGCGGTTCAGCGCACGCAGCGCCTTTGCTGATTTGAAGAAGTCGCGGGCGGCGGCGGCGAGGCCGGCGTAGCCGCAGCCGATGATCAGCAGCACGACGATGACGATCAGCGTCAGTTCGGTGAAGCCGAGCACCGTGATCGGCTGGTCGAGCGGCACAACCGTGGGCAGCAGCGCGAGATAGAACACGATGGTCTTGGGATTGCCCAGCGTCAGCATAAAGCCCGAGAGGAAGGTCTTCCAGGCCGAAGCGTCGCTCTTGGCGCCGATCTGCTCGGAGCCGGGCTTCGCCGTCCAGAACTGCCAGGCGATGTAGAGCAGGTAGAGCGCGCTCGCCCACTTGATGACCACGAACACCGGGCCGAACCAGGTGGCGATGGCGGCAAGGCCGAACAGCGCGAACACCAGGTAGACCAGGTCGCCGGCGAGAATACCGAGCACCATCGGGAACGCCGCCCGAAAACCGCCGCCCAATGCACGGGCGACGACGGCCGCGACACCGGGGCCTGGCACAAGCACTGCGATCGCATAAGCAACGGTGAAGGCGGATAAAGTGATCAGGTCCATCGGAAATACACCTCTATATCCGCCATTATAGCGCCTTTACGGGAGGCGGCTCAAGCGTTCGCAGATGAGATCGTAGAAGCCGTCGGCATCGCCCGAGCGGAGAAACTGCACGTTCTTCACCCGGCCCGTGACACCCCAGTAGTCGGCGACGGTCATGCCGATGGTGTGCTCGCTGGCGGTCTCGATCACCACGTTGATGTGCCGGCCGTGAAACAGCTCGGGCTTCAGCAGGTAGGCGATGACGCAGGGGTCGTGCAGCGGCGCCCCCGGCCACTGGTACTTCTGCAGGTCGAAGCGCTCGGAGAAGATGAGCATGGCATGTACGGCGTCGCCGGCGCGGTTCCCGATGGCCTTGATGCGCTCAAGGCGGGCCGGGGTCGACTGCATCTGGTGCGTGAGATCGAGCGGCGCCATCACGATGTGGATGCCCGAACGCAGCACGACGTCGGCCGCGTCCGGATCGACATAGATGTTGAATTCCGCGGCCGGCGTGATGTTGCCGCCCTCGAAACAGCCGCCGCCCATCATGACGATCTCCTTGACCCGCTCGGCGATCCGCGGCTGCTTGACCAGCGCCATGGCGATGTTGGTCAGCGGTCCGAGAGTCGCGAGAGTGATCTCGCCGGCCTCGTGCTCCATCAGCGTATCGATGATGAAATCGACACCGAACTGGCTTTCGAGCTGCTGGGTCGGCGCCGGCAGGTTCGGGCCATCGAGGCCTGTATCGCCATGCACATACTCGGCGGTGACGAGGGTGCGGCGCATCGGCCGTTCGCAGCCGGCATAGACCTTGATATCGGTGCGGCCCGAGAGTTCGACGATCTTCAGCGCGTTCCGCGCGTTCTGCGCCAGCGCGACGTTGCCGGCGACCGCTACGATGCCAAGGATCTCGAAATCCTCCGGCGAGGCGAGGGCCATCAGGATGGCAACCGCATCGTCCTGGCCGGGGTCCGTATCGATAATGATCTTGCGCTTCATGGACTTGGCCCCCGGCGGCTGAAATGGATTCGCGGCGCACTATAAGGGCGGCCAATCGCGCCGTCGATGCGGGCGGAACGGCAGCCCGGCGCGCGCGTTAGCTCCCGCCAGAACAGGAGGGTGCCTTGGCCAGACCGGTAGTCTCAGGGGTACGACGAGCAGTCTTGCGCGACGTATCTCGAACCAATTTCGAGCGCGTGCTGGGCAATGCCTCGCAGATGGCGATCGTTCTGGTGGGGGTGGTGGTGGCGCTGGTCGCCATCCAGGCGGCGCAGGTCATTCTGGCGCCTGTCATGCTGGCCATCATCATCGGGCTGATGTTCGGGCCCCTGGCCGACCTGATGGAGCACCACGGTGTGCCCGAGGGCATATCGGCGGGCATTGCGGTGCTGTCGCTCCTCCTCGTGATCGTCGCCAGCGGCTTCCTGTTCTACGGGCCGCTGGCGGAATGGGCAGCGCGCGGGCCGTTGATCTGGGCCCGTCTGCAGGAACAGCTCGCCAACCTGAAGGAGCCCATGGAGTCGCTCGGCGCCCTGCAGGAACAGCTGAAGGGCGTGCTGGGCTCGGACGAGGCGATGCAGGTGACGGTGGAGGACAGCTCGACCGTGACGGGCATCGCCATGCTGGCCCCGGCGATCTTCGCGCAGGTGCTGATCTTCCTCGTGTCGCTCTACTTCTTCCTCGCGACGCGCGACCAGATACGGGTTGCCACGCTGTCGCTCTGCGTCAGCCGCCGGATGCGCTGGCGCGCGGCGCATGTCTTCCGTGACGTCGAGCAGAAGGTGTCGAAATATCTGCTGACCATCACCATGGTGAATGTCGGCGTCGGCGTGGTGGTGGGGCTGCTGATGTGGGCGATCGGCATGCCGTCGCCGATCCTCTGGGGCGCGCTGGCAGCCGTGCTCAACTACATCCCGTTCGTCGGGCAGGCTTTCATGGCGGTGGTGCTGTTCCTCGTGGGGCTGACAAATGGCGGCGACCTCGGCAACGCCATCCTGCCCGTCGCGCTCTACTGGGTGGTGAACTTCGTCGAGGGCAATTTCGTCTCGTCCAACCTGCTGGGGCGGACCATGACAATCAACCCGTTCATGATCTTCCTGTCGCTGACCTTCTGGATCTGGGCCTGGGGGCCGGTGGGTGGTCTCGTCGCGGTGCCTTCGCTGCTGGTGCTCTACTCGATCGTCACGCACATCCTGCCGACGAGCCACGTGACGCCGCGCAAGGGCCGCCGGCTGGTGAACCAGAAGGCGACGGCGGATATGGCCGAGTCCGAACCTCAATCGGCGCCGCCCGAGCCGAGCCCGGCCATTGTGGCGGAAAAGCCCGTACGGAAGCGGGCAGCGCGGCGGCCCAGTCCCGCCTGAGTGCAACCCACCTGCCCATCTGTCTGCCTTGACGCCTTGCCTGTCGATCCGCGACGCTAGCGTTTTGCTTGCGGGGTGTTGGAATGGCTGGCGAAGTCACACAGGCGGTCGAGGCGGCGGCCCATGGCGGGGTCGATCTGGTGCAGGTCGTGGCGTTGCTGGCGGCCGGCGTGATCGCTGTGCCGATCTTCCGGCGGCTCGGGCTCGGCTCGGTGCTGGGTTACCTGGCGGCCGGCCTCGCGGTCGGGCCGTTCGGGCTGGGTCTGGTGCATGAGCCGACCGCGGTGCTCCATGCGGCCGAGCTGGGCGTCGTGCTGTTCCTGTTCATCGTCGGGCTCGAGATGGAACCGAGCCGGCTCTGGGCCCTGCGCAAGCAGATTTTCGGGCTCGGCGTGCTCCAGGTGGGGTTGTGCGGGGCGCTGCTGACACTGGTCGGCACCCTGGTCGGCTTCACGCCCGCCGTGGCCTTTGTCGCCGGGCTGGGCTTCGTGCTGACCTCCACCGCCATCGTCATGCAGTTGCTGTCCGAGCGCGGCGAACTGCAGTCGCCGGGCGGCCAGCGGATCGTGTCCATCCTGCTGCTCGAAGACCTCGCCATCGTGCCGCTGCTGGCGGTGATTGCGCTGATGGCGCCGGGCGAGGCGGGGGATGCCGATGTGTGGTCGCGCTGGATCAGCGTTGGCGTCGCGGCGATCTCGGTGGTGGCGGTGGTGTTCGCCGGCCGCTACGTGCTGAACCCGGTGTTCAAGCTGCTCGCTGATTCGAGGGCGCGCGAGGTGATGACGGCAGCCGCGCTGTTGGTCGTGCTGGGTGCGGCGCTGGTGATGGAGCTGGGCGGCCTGTCGATGGCGATGGGCGCCTTCATCGCCGGCGTGCTGCTCTCGACCTCCACCTTCAAGCACCAGCTCGAAGCCGATGTGGAGCCGTTCCGCGGGCTGCTGCTCGGGCTGTTCTTCCTCGCCGTCGGCATGTCGCTGGACCTCAACGTCGTGGCGGCCAACTGGCAGATGGTGGTGCTGACGGTGCTGGCCTACATGCTGGTGAAGGGCGCCGCGATCTTCTTTCTGGCGCGGGTGCTGGGCTCGTCGAACTCACTCGCCCTCGAGCGTGCCGTGCTGATGGCGCAGGGCGGCGAGTTCGCCTTCGTGCTCTACACCACTGCCACCGCAGGCGGTGTGCTGTCGGCTGAACTGAACGCGCTGTTCACCGCCACCGTCATCATCTCGATGGTGCTGACGCCATTCACGATGATGGCGCTGAAGTTCCTGCCCAAGGCACCGCAATCGTTCGACGGCGTCGAGAGGGTGCGCGAAGGCGAGATGCACGGCAACGTGCTGGTGATCGGCTTCGGCCGCTTCGGGCAGATCGCCAGCCAGCCGCTGATCGCCAAGGGGCACCGGGTATCGATCATCGACAACGACACCGACATGATTCGCGCTGCAGGCCAGTTCGGCATGAAGGTCTATTACGGTGACGGCACGCGGCTCGATATCCTGCATGCCGCCGGCGCCGAGCATGCCGCGATGATCCTCGTCTGCGTGAACAACAAGGACGCGGCGAACCGCATCGTCGAACTGATCAAGTCGGAGTTCCCACTCGCCAAGGTGCATGCCCGCGCCTTCGATCGTGGCCACGCCATCGAGCTGGTGAAACTCGGTGCCGACTTCCAGATGCGCGAGATGTTCGAGAGCGCCCTGGTGTTCGGCGCGCAGACGCTGCGGGAGCTGGGCTCGGAAGACGACGAGATCGCCGATATCATCGATGGCGTGCGGGAACGGGATCGCCAGCGCTTCGCGGCGCAGACTGTCGGCGGCATCCAGGCGGGCAGGGACCTGCTCCTCTCCAACGCCGAGGATCAGGCGCGCGAAAGCGGCACCGTCAGCAAGCCGTCCGAACCGATCATGCTGGACGAGCAGGAGGCGAAGGCCTGACGGAGCGTTCCAGGCGCTCGCTTTTACGGGCCTTCCCCCAGTGTCGATTCAATGCAACAGTGTCGGCAGAGGGGAATACATCGTCATGCTGACCGGATTGCCGCCATGCAGCAAAAGCCTATCGTATTGGATGCCCCCACCCCTGAGCGCCGCGCGCTGACGACCGAGGCCATACAGGCCGAGATCCTCGAGAAACTGATCTATTTCATCGGCAAGGACCCGATTGTCGCCCGGCCACATGACTGGCTCAAGGCCACCATCTACGCGGTCCGCGACCGGGTCATCGATCAGTGGATGGAATCGAGCCGCGAAACGTGGCGAACGTCGCACAAGCGCGTCTACTACCTCAGCCTCGAGTTCCTCATCGGCCGCCTGATGCGCGACGCCATGAGCAATATCGGCGTGATGGAGCACGTGCGCGCCGCGCTGAAGAACTTCAACGTCGACCTCGGCGACCTCATCAACCTCGAGCCCGATGCGGCGCTCGGCAATGGTGGCCTCGGCCGCCTCGCCGCCTGCTTCATGGAATCGATGGCGACCGTCGGTATCCCGGCCTACGGCTACGGCATCCGCTACGTGCACGGCCTGTTCCGGCAGGAACTGTCGGAAGGCTGGCAGGTCGAACTGCCCGAGGACTGGCTGGCGCACGGCAACCCGTGGGAATTCGAGCGTCGCGAAAGCGCGTACGAGATCGGTTTTGGCGGCCAGGTCGTGCCGGTGCCGGAGCCCGATGGCTCCACCCGGCTCGAGTGGCGGCCGGCCGAGCACCTGCTCGCCGTGGCCTTCGACACCCCGATCGTGGGCTGGCGTGGCACCCATGTGAACACGCTTCGCCTCTGGTCGGCCCAGCCGATCGACCCGATCCTGCTCGACAAGTTCAATGCCGGCGATCACATCGGCGCGCTCGAGGAGAGTGCCAAGGCCGAGGCGATCACCCGGGTGCTCTATCCGGCGGATTCGACGCCCGCAGGGCAGGAACTGCGGCTGCGCCAGGAGTTCTTCTTCTCGTCGGCGTCGCTGCAGGACATCGTTCGCCGGCATATGCAGGCCTACGGTGATCTCGGTTCGCTCAGCGACAAGGTCGCAATCCAGCTCAACGATACGCACCCGGCCATCTCGATCGCCGAACTGATGCGTATCCTGATCGACATCCACGGGATGAAGTGGACGGCCGCCTGGAAGCTGGTGAAGGCCACCTTCGGCTACACCAACCACACCCTGCTGCCCGAGGCGCTGGAAACCTGGCCCGTCGGCCTGCTGGAGCGGTTGCTGCCGCGACAGATGCAGATCATCTACGCGATCAACGCGCAGGTGCTGACTGAAGCCCGTGCCATGGGCGGTTTCACCGACGCACAGATCGCCAACATGTCGCTCATCGACGAGCATGGCATGCGCCGCGTTCGGATGGGCCAACTGGCCTTCGTCGGGTCGCACTCGATCAATGGCGTGTCGGCGCTCCATTCCGACCTGGTGCAGAAGACCCTGTTCGCCGATCTCAACCGGCTCTATCCCGGCCGCATCAACAACAAGACCAACGGCGTCACGCCGCGCCGCTGGCTGATGCAGTGCAATCCGGGCCTGACGCGGCTGATCACCGAGCGGATCGGCGATGGCTTCCTCGACGATTTCGAGCAGATCGTGGCGCTCGACAAGCACGCTGACGATCCGACCTTCCAGGCACAGTTCAAGGCAGTGAAGCGGCAGTCGAAGGAAAAGCTGGCG
>CAMDAL010000079.1 GCA_945888565.1 Devosia equisanguinis
CAGCGATCGGGGAGCTTCGGAAAATTGTCGAGGAGGCTGATGCCAGTGGCATCAGCGATTTGACGATCGCTGACATCCGTCGGGAGGTGCTTCAGGAACTCGGCGCCGACGATGCCGATGCAGCATAGGCTTTCGAGGAACGCTGCAGCCGATTTGCGCCGCCTGTACCGACGGAGAGTGCTGGATTTTGGTATCGCCCATGCCGATCGCTACTTGGCCAGGATGGAGGCGACTTTCAGGGGTATCTCGGAGTTTCCCGACGCCTATCCCGCCAGGCCGGAGATTGCGGAGGCGCGCATACGTCCTTTCGAGGCCCACCACATCGTTTATCGGATCAAGGCTGAAGAGGTGGTTGTCCTGCGGGTACTACATGGCAGGCAGGATGTTGCCAGGTACCTGAACGGCTAACTCAGACGATATAGGTCGCCAGCCCATTTCTGTATTCGACCATGGCCGGCCCGGACACGACGGAGGTGGCAAGGTGCAAAAGCAAAGAAGCGCTTTGCGTCCGGGGTCACGTGCACCTATATTCACTGTGCTGCCCGGTGCGTGTTGGATCAAATTTCCCTGGGGCCGTACTGATCCTTAAGGGAGCTGTCCCCGTCCTGACCCGTGGGTCAGGACACACGGCGCCCACCTACGTAAGTAGGTTCCCAGGATCTGTATCCCACGGCCAGGGCGGCACCTTATAGAGTCCCAGAAAGTCTCCATGGACGACGTCGGCATCGAAGAGGCCAAGGCCGCGCTCCGGAGCGCGGCGCACAAGCGGAGAGGCCAGTTGCATCCGTCGCTGCGGGCTGACGCAGCGCGCGAGGCGGTCGGGCACTTCCTGCATGGCGTCGATGTGGCCAAGGGCGAGATCGTCGCCGCGTACTGGCCGATCCGCGACGAACTCGACATCAAGACCCTGATCGGCCGGATGATGGACGCCGGCCAGCCGGTATGCCTGCCGGTGGTGGTCGGGCCGGAGCTGCCACTCGAGCTGAGGCTGTGGCAGGTAGGGGCGCCGCTCTACGAGGCGGGGTTCGGAACGCTGGCTCCACCTGACGATGCGCCGCGGGTCGAGCCCGACGTCATCCTGATGCCGCTGCTCGGCTTCGATCGCCGCGGCACGCGGCTCGGCTATGGCGGCGGCTATTATGACCGGACACTGGCCCACCTGTCGAAGCGAGCCCGCCTCATCGGCTTCGCGTTCGCGCGGCAGGAGGTCGAGCACATTCCCCGGCAGGCGCACGACGTGCCGCTCGATACGGTCGTCACGGAGCTGGGCGTGCGCAATTTCGAGAAGGCCCCCATCACGTGAGACTGCTCTTTCTGGGCGACGTCGTCGGCCGCTCTGGCCGTGACGCCGTCACCGACCGGCTTGCGGGCCTCGTACAGAAGCACCGCTTCGATTTTGTCGTCATCAATGGCGAGAATGCCAGCCATGGACGCGGGCTGACCGAGGGGCATTTCAACGACCTGAAGTCGGCGGGCGCTGATGTGGTGACGCTCGGTGACCACGCTTTCGACCAGCGCGACACGCTCAGCTACATCGCGCGCGAACCGACGCTGCTCCGCCCCGTCAACCTGCCATCGGGCACGCCCGGACGTGGCGCAAACCTCTACGAGAGCCGCGCCGGCCATCGCGTCCTGGTGGTCAACGCGCAGGGCAGGGTGTTCATGGAACCCATCGACGATCCTTTCCGGGCTGTCGAGGCCGCCGTCGCGGCCTGCCCGCTGGGCGAGCAGGCCGATGCGATCCTGCTCGACTTCCACACCGAGGCGACATCCGAAATCCAGGCCATGGGCCACTTCCTCGATGGCAAGGTAAGCCTGGTCGTCGGTACGCACACCCATATCCCGACCTCCGACCACCGCATCCTGCGTGGCGGCACGGCACTGATGGCCGATGCGGGCATGTGCGGCGACTACGACTCGGTGATTGGAGTGGAACTCGAGGAGCCGCTCAACCGGTTTCTCACCGGCATCTCGGGCGGGCGCTTCACGCCCGCCGAGGGCGAGGCGACGCTGTCGGGAATCGCGATCGAGACCGATCCGCGGACTGGCCTGGTGAGATACCTGTCACCGATGAGGGTGGGCGGCTCGCTGGCGCAGGCGGAGCCGGAGTTCGGGGTCTAGGCCTGCTTCACAACCGGGATTTCCGCCCGTATAAGGCGCGCCACACTCCGTCTGTCCGTGAATGAGGGGGATGACCGCATGGCCGGCCATTCGCATGCCAAGAACATCATGCACCGCAAGGGCAAGTCCGATGCGGCGCGCTCCAAGGTGTTTTCCAAACTTGCCCGTGAAATCACCGTGGCTGCCAAGCTCGGCATGCCGGACCCGGCGTTCAACGCCCGCTTGCGACTCGCGGTGCAGAACGCCCGTGCCCAGTCGATGCCGCGCGACAATATCGAGCGCGCCATCAAGAAGGCCTCGGGCGCCGATACCGAGAGCTATGACGAGATCCGCTATGAAGGTTATGGCCCGGGTGGCGTCGCCGTCATCGTCGAGGCGCTGACCGACAACCGGAACCGCACCGCTGCCAACGTGCGCTCGTATTTCGCCAAGAACGGTGGTGCCCTGGGTGAGACCAACTCGGTCGGCTTCATGTTCGACCGCGTCGGTGAAATATACTATCCGGCCGCGGCCGGCAGTGAAGACAAGGTGATGGAAGCCGCCATCGAGGCGGGCGCCGACGACGTCGAGAGCGACGAGGAAGGTCACTGGATCTACACCGCGTTCGAGAGCCTCAACGAGGTTTCGGCGGCGCTGGAAAAGGTGCTGGGCGAGGCCGAGAGCGCCAAGTTCGTGTTCAAGCCGCAGAACGAAGTGCCGGTCGATGCCGAGAAGGGCGCGACGCTGCTCAAGCTGATCAGCATCATCGAGGACGACGACGACGTGCAGAACGTCTACGCCAACTTCGACATCTCCGATGAAGACATGGCGAAGATCGACGCCGCCTGACCGGTAGGACTGGATCGCTAGGCGGCCGCCGCCGGAACCGACTCATACTGCACGATGGGCGAGATCGAGACCCGGTTTCGCCCATTCTGCTTGGCGGCATAGAGCTGCTGGTCGGCGATGCGGAGCAGGTCCGACAGTGGCAACCGTCGATCGAACACCGCCCCGCCGATCGAGACGGACAGCCGGTGCGACTGGTCGCCGGGCGTGAAGCGCACGACGCTTACGGCGCGCCGGATGCGTTCGCCGATGGCATCGGCGGTGAGCTGCGTCGCATTGGGCAGGAAGACACAGAACTCCTCGCCGCCGATCCGGCCCAGCAGGTCGGTCTTGCGGAGCACGTCCTTCGTCGCCCCGGTGATCAGTTTCAGTGCGACGTCGCCCTGCTCGTGCCCGTAGCTGTCGTTGATCGACTTGAAGTTGTCGGCATCGAGGATGAGCAGGGCGCCACGCACCGGCAGGCCGTCGGTGGGGGTGCTTGCCAGTCGCTGTTCTACGAGGGCGGTCAGGGCGCCCCGGTTCAGCACACCGGTCAGCGGGTCGGTGGAGGCGAAGATGGCCAGCCGCTCATGCGCGATGGCCAGGGCGCGCAGCTTGCTCATGAAGTACCAGATCAGGGGTCCGGCAAGCGCAGTGGGCAGCAGGGTATCGACGAGAATGGCGCGCAGCAGCACCTCGGGGGACATCGAGCCGAAGTTGAAGCTGTCGATGAACAAAGCGGCGCAGACGCAGAACAGGGTGCCTGCGCCAGTCGCCAGATAGATGCGGCCCTTTCCGAGCGGCGAGAGGTCCACGCGCGTGCCTCCTGAGGATGCTCAACGCAGGGCAGGCTAGCGACGGCGGTTTGCGATACTCTTTAAAATACGGATCGGAATTTAATCACTCAGGCCGAGGCGGCCTGGGGCAGATCCGGAGAGTCATCCGTCAGCACGCGATTGCGACCGCGCCGCTTGGCCTCGTACAGCCGCTGGTCGGCAACGCGGAACAGCTCGGCAAAGCCGATGGAGCCCTCGAAGGTGGCGCCGCCGATGGAGACGGACAGGCGCTGCGCGATGCCCTCGGAACGGACGAACAGGGCGTTAATCGCCTTGCGGATGCGCTCCCCGACATGCATCGCGACGATGTCGTTGGCGCCGTGCATGAACACGCCGAACTCTTCCCCGCCCAGCCGGCCGACCAGATCGCCGTCGCGCACGTTGGCGCGGATCGCCTCGGCAATCAGTTGCAGGACCTCGTCGCCGCGATGGTGGCCAAAGCGATCGTTGATGGTCTTGAAGTGGTCGGCGTCGATCACGAGCAGCGCGTTGCCGTCCGCGTTTGCGCTGCCCAGCGCGACATCGACCTTGGTGGTGAAGGCGCGGCGGTTGAGGCAATCGGTCAGCCAGTCGGTTGCCGCAAGCGCCTCGAGCTTGCGGTTGGCTTCGGCGAGCTGGGCCGACCGCAACTGCATGTAGAACACGGCCGGGCCGCCGAGAATGACGGGCAGCAGCATTGAGGCAACGGCCCCGGGCAGGTCCATGCCGCGGCTGAGTGCCAGCATGATGACTTCCGAAACGACGAGAGAGAGCAACGAAGAGGCGCCGATGACGAGGGCGGTTCGCCGCCACACCCGTACCCAAGCACTGCGCGACAAAGTCTGGTCCATAGTCTCTGGCGTCCTTCGAGATGGGGCCATGAGTAGGAGGGTAATCCTTGCATACCGATTAACCACCAGTTCCAGATGCAGGACAGTTTGCAATTGTGATTGTGTTTCCGTTTCGTTCACAATGCGCTTGGTAGCGTGACGGTCCTGGCGTAAAGCTCCGGCA
Organism: Devosia equisanguinis; assembly: GCA_945888565.1. Lineage (GTDB taxonomy): Bacteria > Pseudomonadota > Alphaproteobacteria > Rhizobiales > Devosiaceae > Devosia_A > Devosia_A equisanguinis_A. The sequence continues at coordinate 4,755 of CAMDAL010000079.1, forward strand.
TGGCTCCAATGGTACGAATCATCGGCATCGACCCCGGTCTCAGGCGCTGCGGCTGGGGCGTCATCGAGAGCGAGGGCAACCGGCTGACCTATGTTGCCTGTGGCACACTCACGCCGCCCACCGACCTGCCGCTGGCGGAGCGACTGGTGCTGATTCACTCTGGCCTCAACGACCTCATCGACCGGTTTCGTCCCGAAGAGGCGGCGGTGGAGGAAACCTTCGTGTCGGCCGGCGCGCGTTCGGCGCTGCAGCTGGGGCAGGCGCGCGGCGTGGCGCTGATGACGCCGGCCTTGAGGGGTCTCGCCGTCGGGGAGTATGCCGCGAACCTCGTCAAGAAGGCGGTGGTTGGCTCCGGCCACGCCGAGAAGGCGCAGATCCAGATGATGGTGAAAGTCCTGCTGCCAGCCGCCGACTTCAAGGGCGCCGACGCGGCGGATGCTCTCGCTATCGCCATCTGCCACGCGCATCATCGTACCATTCGCCAGATCCGGGCCATCGCATGATCGGAGAGCACGCATGATCGGCAAGCTGAAGGGCCTCGTCGACGGGTTTGGCGACGACTTCGTCCATCTCGACGTAAACGGCGTGGTCTACGAGGTGTTCTGTTCGTCGAAGACGCTGTCGGCTCTGCCGCAGGTTGGGCATGCGGCGGTGGTGCACACCGAGATGATCGTCCGCGAGGACATGATCCGGCTCTACGGGTTCTTCTCTGAGACCGAGAAGGCGTGGTTCGGCGTGCTGACGACAGTGCAAGGGGTAGGGACGCGCGTGGCGCTGTCGATCCTCTCGACGCTCACGCCGTCGGAACTGTCGAGCGCTATCGCGCTGCAGGACAAGGCGATGATCGGCCGTGCCAATGGCGTGGGGCCGAAGCTGGCGGTGCGGCTTGTCACCGAACTCAAGGGCAAGGCGCCGGTGGGTGGCTCCGTCGACGCGGGAACGCTCGGGCTGCAGGCGGCGCTCGGCGAGGGGGTCGCGAGCGGCAATGTCGCCGATGCGGTGTCGGCGCTGGTCAACCTCGGATACTCGACCGCCCAGGCCTCGGCCGCCATCGCGCGCATCATCGCCAAGGAAGGCGAGGGGCTGGCGACGGACAGGCTGATCCGGCTGGGGTTGCGGGAGCTGAGCCAGTAGGCTTGCAACCGGAGCGGGCGTTCATTACATTCTACCTAAAGTAAGGAATATCGCCGGGGGTAATGAACATGGTGAATGTAAGGGAAAGATACCTGGGTAAGGTGACGTCCAAAGGACAAACCACCGTCCCCAAGGAAGTTCGGGATTTTCTTGGTCTCGGAGAAGGCGCGCAAGTGGAGTGGTCAATCGACGATGACGGCAAGGCGACCGTTCGTCCGCGCAGGAAGTTGCGCGCTGTGGACCTCGCCGGCATGCTCGGTCCCTCCCCGGTAGGGCCGGTAACCGTGGAAGAAATGAATGAGGCGATCGGCGATGCGGTCGTCGAGCAGTATGAGCGATCGCTAAGGCGATGATAGGGGTCGATACCAACGTTCTGGTTCGACTGTTCATCATTGATGAGCCCCAGAGCTCAAAATCCAAGGCATTTTTCGACGCGCGCTCGCCTGGCGACCCTGGCTACGTGTCTCTGGTGGTCATCGCTGAGACTGCATGGGTGCTGCGACGCAAGTACAAACAGGAAGCAAGGCAGATCGGCCGCGTGATTCAGTCCATACTCGACTCGGATGACTTCGTGGTGCAGGACCGACAGGTCGTGAATTGGGCGCTGGCCAATTATTCCCAGTCGGGCATCGACTTCTCCGATCTGTTGATTGCGCGCGCTGGCGAGCTCGCCGGTGCCAACAGCACTGCAACATTCGACAAGGCGGCCGCCAAGCGCGTGCCGGGCATGGAACTTCTCGCGTGACCGATCTTACCTCTGCCAGCGCTGATCGGGATGGTCCGCTCGACGTGGCGCTCAGGCCCTCGGGGTTTGCCGATTTTGTCGGGCAGGCCGATGCGCGGGCCAATCTCGAGGTGTTCATCTCGGCGGCCAAGCAGCGGAAAGCGGCGCTGGACCATGTGCTGTTCGTCGGACCGCCGGGGCTGGGCAAGACGACGCTGGCGCAGATCGTGGCGCGGGAACTCGGGGTCGGGTTCCGGGCCACGTCGGGGCCGGTGATCGCCAAGGCGGGTGATCTCGCGGCGCTGCTCACCAACCTCGAAGACCGCGATGTGCTGTTCATCGACGAGATTCACCGGCTCAACCCGGCGGTGGAGGAAATTCTCTATCCGGCGATGGAGGACTACCAGCTCGACCTGATCATCGGCGAAGGCCCGGCGGCGCGGTCGGTGCGGATCGACCTCGCCAAGTTCACGCTGGTGGGGGCGACGACGCGCGCCGGATTACTGACGACGCCGCTCCGCGACCGGTTCGGGATTCCGATCCGGTTGAACTTCTATACGCCCGAGGAACTGGTGAAGATCGTCGAGCGCGGCGCCCGGCTGATGGGGACGCCGATGGCGCGCGACGGGGCCATGGAAGTCGCGCGACGCTCGCGGGGGACACCGCGCATCGCCGGGCGGCTGTTGCGGCGGGTGGCGGATTTCGCGCTCTACGAGGGCGCCACGACGATCGATCGCAAGCTGGCGGACAAGGCGTTGTTGCGGCTCGACGTGGATGCGCGCGGGCTCGACATGCTCGACCGGCGCTACCTCAAGACGATCGCCGAGTTCTACAATGGCGGGCCGGTCGGGATCGAGACCATGGCCGCGGCGCTTTCGGAGCCGCGCGACGCGATCGAGGAAATCGTCGAGCCCTACCTGCTGCAGCAGGGCTTCATCCAGCGCACGTCGCGTGGCCGCATGCTGACAGGGACTGCGTTCCAGCACCTGGGCATGGCCGTGCCGCAGGGCTTTGTGGGCCAACAGGGCAGCCTGTTCGAAGAGCCGGAGGACGACACCTGATGGCCGAGCGCCGCCCAGTGCTGCGGCACGACCGCATGGTGTGTTTCGATGATGGAACGGACCGTTTCCAGGTGCGCGCGGCGGCGATTGCCATCCGCAACGGCCGGGTGCTGGTGCAGAACATTGCCGGCGAGACGACGACGTTCCTGCCTGGCGGCCGGATAGAGCAGGGTGAGGCGAGCACCGAGACGCTGGTGCGGGAGATCGACGAAGAATTCGGCCACACGGTCGAGGTCGGCGACCTCGTCTTCTTGATGGAGTCGTTCTATCCGAGCCGGTCGCAGTCGTTTCACGAGATGTCGCTCTACTACCGCATCACCATCGGCGACGACTGTCCCTACCACGACAGCGAGATCTGCCACCGCTGCTTCGAGGGGACGACCGAGATGGAGTATCGCTGGGTGCCGCTGCCCGAGGCGGCGCTCGATGCCGTGCGGTTCCATCCCAGGGCGCTGCGGGGCCGGCTCGGCCAGCTGCCAACGACGACGGTGCACATCGTCGACCGGGACGTTGAATGACGGCGCATCGGCTCGATGTCCGGGTCTACTACGAGGACACCGACTTTTCGGGGAACGTGTACCACGCGGCCTATCTGCACTTTTTCGAGCGGGGGCGGACGGAGTTCCTGCGCGACCTCGGAGTGCATCACTCCGAACTGATCCACGACGGCATCGCGTTCGCGGTGCGGCGGATGGTGATCGACTTCGTTGCGGCGGCGCATATCGACGATGCGCTGGTGGTGACGACGGAGGTGGCCTCGGCGACGGCGGCGCGGCTCAACCTGGTACAGGTCGTCAGCCGCGACGGCGTGGAGCTGGTGCGAGCCGAGGTGCAGGTCGTTTCGATCAAGGTCGCGGGTGGTGCCGCGCGCATGCCCAAGGCGCTGCGGGCGATGATCGTCAAAGGTTGATCGGCCTCGGCAGCGATCTTAACTCTTCGTTGACCACAACTAAGGCAGTTCAATCTCACGCTGCCAAAGGTCCGGAAATCCGGGCTTTTCTCTTAAATTTGACAAATTTGGTCCGCATCGCCTGAACCATCAAGTTCGGTCGTCGGGGCCGGACTGAGAAGGACCCTCACATGGACCCAACGGTAGCTGGCACGGTCGCCGCGGCACCGCACGCCGACCTTTCGATCTGGGCGCTGTTCTGGCAGGCCGACATCGTCGTCAAGAGCGTGATGGTGGGGCTGCTGGCCGCCTCGGTGTGGTGCTGGGCGATCATCGTCGACAAGTCGATGCTGTTCGGCCGGGTCAAGAGCGAGATGAACCGCTTCGAGCGGGTGTTCTGGTCCGGACAGTCGCTGGAGGAACTCTACCAGCAGATGAGCGAGCGACCCTCGCCGGGTCTCGGCAACATTTTTGTAGCGGCGATGAAGGAATGGAAGCGCAGCCACGAGCAGAACGCTTCGAGCTTCATCGGCGTGCAGGGGCGGCTCGAGAAGGTGCTCGACGTCGCCATCGCGCGGGAGAGCGAGGCGCTGGAGAAGCAACTGAGCTTCCTTGCCACGATAGGTTCGGCGGCGCCCTTCATTGGCCTTTTTGGCACGGTATGGGGCATCATGAACGCATTTACCGCCATCTCGGCCGCCGCCAGTACAAACCTGTCGGTCGTTGCCGGTCCCATAGCCGAGGCCCTGTTTGCCACGGCCATCGGCCTCGTCGCCGCCATTCCGGCGGTGATCGCCTACAACAAGCTGTCGGGTGACGCCAACAAGATGATCGGCCGGCTCGAAGGGTTCGCGGACGAGTTCTCGACGATTCTGTCGCGGCAACTGGAAGCCCGGGGTCAACGCTGATGGGTATGTCGGTGGCAGGTGGCGGAGGCGGGGGGCGGCGTCGGGGACGGCGTCGTGGCGGCAACAATTCCGGGCTGATTAGCGAAATCAACGTCACCCCGATGGTCGACGTGATGCTCGTGCTGCTGATCATCTTCATGGTGGCGGCGCCCCTAATGACGGTCGGCGTGCCGATCGACCTGCCGCAGACCGCGGCCCAGCCGATGAACACCGACCAGAATCCGGTGATCATCTCGGTGACCAATGAGGGTGCGATCTTCCTCGGCGAGGAGCCGGTGCTGCTGGCCGACCTGCCGCAGAAGCTTGCCGACCAGGGGATCGACGCAGCCGTGACACGTGTCAATGTCCGTGGCGACCTTGCAGCCAATTATGGTTCGGTGATGCAGGTGATGGGGGCTCTGTCGGGCGCCGGCTATGCCAAGATCGGCTTGATCACCGAGCAAGCGCAACAGGCGCCGGCACCGTAGCCCCGATGCGCGCCGGTCTCACCGTATCGACAGCCCTGCATGCCGGCCTGATCGCGGTTGTCGCGCTCGGGCTCGGCCTCGGCCACCCGATCGAGGCGACGCCGGTGGAGTCGATCGCGGTCGACCTGGTGCCGATTTCGGATTTTTCGAACATTCGGGTTGGATCGCTCGACAGCACGATCGTCGAGACCGAGACGCCGTCGGCCGTCGATGCTGAAACGCCGGCCGAGATCGCCCAGCCGACCGGCAATACCGAAGAAGACCAGCCGGCGCCCGAAGATACGCCGGTACCCACCCCTGCGCCCACGGTGCAGACGGCTCCGGCCCCCGAAGCAACCGAGCCCGAGCCGGTCGAGGAGACGGCGCCCGTGCCCGTGGAACGCCCCGTGGAAGAGCCTCCTCCCGCTCCGGAACCAGAACCGGAACCCGAGCCGGTGGTAGAGCCCGATCCCCCGGCAGTGGAGACGCCGCCGCTGGCTGTGGATACCCCGGCGCCCGACCCCGCCGAAGCGGCACCCAAGCCGATCGTCAGGACCGCGGCCCTCGCTGAAAAGCGCGCTGATTTCAAGAAGCAGCAGGAGGCGGCCAAGCAGAAGGCGGCCGCGGACGCCAAGAAGAAGGCTGACGACGAGAAGAAGAAGGCCGAGGACGCCAAGAAGGCGGCCGACAAGAAGAAGGCCGACGAACAGAAGCGCATCGAGCAGGCGAAGGCGGACCAGGCAAGGGAAGCCGACCAACTGGCGAGTATCATCAACAACGAGGAATCGCGCGGCGCCACCACCGGCGAGGGTGGCGAGCAGACCCTCGGCCGCCAGGATGGCCGCTCGGCGACGCTCAGCCAGTCGCAGATCGACGGGCTGGTGTCGCAGATCCGCGGTTGCATCGCGGTGCCTCCGGGAGCTTCGGAGGCCGGGTCGGAGGCGCAACTGCTGTTCACCGTGGCCGGCGATGGCTCGCTGTTGGCGCAACCGCAGGTGATCAGCCTGACCAGCGACACGGTTGCCGATGCCTATGCGCGCGCCGTTACCCGTGCTGTGATGCGCTGCGGTCCGTATGCGGTCGTGGCGGGGCAGGACGTGAAAGCTACATTCCGGGCCAGGGATTTCTGATGCCCAACGACATCCAGTATGGAGACCTCACATGACCCTGTTTACCCGGCGCAATGCGCTGAAGCTGGGGCTGGCTGGCGGTGCGCTGGCGCTTGCCACTCCCTCGCAGGCTCTCGTCGAGATCGTTGTCACCGGCGGCGATTTCACGCCGCTGCCGATCGCGATTCCCAATTTCGCCTCGTCCGATCCAGCCTTCGGGGCCGAGATCGCCGAGATCGTCCGCAACAACCTGCGGCGCTCCGGACTGTTCGTGCCGCTCGATCCCGCGTCGCTGCCGATCCGGGTGGGCGATGTGCAGAACGAGCCCGACTTCGCGTCGTGGCGCGCCGCTTCGGTCGACGCCCTGGTGATGGGTTCGGTCGAGCGCGGCGGGCAGGTGAACTCCCAGGTGCGCGTTTGGGACACCCAGGCGGCGCAGCAGGTGGTCGGCAAGTCGTACCAGACCGACGCGCAGAACTACCGCCGCATCGCCCATATCGTTTCGGACGCGATCTACGCCTCGCTGTCGGGTGGCACCGGCTATTTCGATACCCGCGTGCTCTACGTGGCGGAGTCGGGGCCCAAGGCGAACCGCGTCAAGAAGCTGGCGATCATGGACCAGGACGGCGCCAACGTGCAGTACCTGAGCTCGGGCAAGTCACTCACGTTCGGCCCGAAGATGGGCCCGACTGGCGACACCATCGCCTTCACCTCGTACGAGGACGGCAACCCGCAGGTCTACGTGGCCGGGCTGGGTGGCAACTCCAAGAAGCTGATCCAGAACGCGCCGATGTCGTTTGCGCCGAACTTCTCGCCCGATGGCGGTACGGTGGCCTTCTCGGTATCTAACGGCGGCACCACCAACCTCTATTCGGCGACGCTGGCGGGCAACCCGACCCAGCTGACCAATGGCGCCGCGATCGACACTTCGCCGAGCTTCTCGCCCGATGGCAGCCGAATCGTGTTCGAGAGCGATCGCGGCGGCAGCCCGCAGATCTACATCATGGGTGCGGGTGGCGGCGGGGCACAGCGCATCTCCTATGGCGAAGGCACCTATTCGACGCCGGTTTTCTCGCCGGACGGGCAACTGATCGCCTTCACGCGGCAGTCGGGCGGGCAGTTCCAGATCGGCACGATGCGGACGGATGGCTCGGGCGAGCGCATCCTCAGCTCGTCGAACGCGGTACAGGAGGGGCCGACCTGGGCACCGAACAGCCGCGTCATCATGTTCTTCCGCGATCCGGGCGGCGATGCGGGTCCGGGCCTGTGGTCGGTCGACATCTGGGGCCGCAACGAGCTGAACCTCAAGACCGAGAGCTTTGCATCGGACCCAAGCTGGTCGCCGCTCAGGGGGTAGGTTGGTTGATTGAGCGTTCACGCCTCCGCAATACCCGTGACCATTGCAAACGCGCAACATCACGGAAAAGCCCGGATTTCGGCCATATTGGCGCCTGATTGGGGAACAATTAACCGTGCCAGACAACCCGCCCTTAAGATTAAGAGCGGTAAAAAACCGTCAGCAAATCTTAGCCTTCAGGAGACTGTCCGGATGCGTTCCCTAACGCCCATTTTCGCCGTGCTGCGCGCCGCCGCACTGGTGGTTCTCGTCGTGGCGGTGGCCGCCTGTGCGCGCAACGGCGCCGGCGGGGTCGGGGTCGGCAATACGCCCGGCGGCGGCGCCCCGGGCAGCCAGCAGGAATTCCTCGTATCGGTCGGTGACCGCGTGTTCTTCGAGACGGACTCGTCCAGCCTCACCCCGACTGCCATGTCGACGCTCGACAAGCAGGCCGCCTGGCTCAACAAGTACAACCAGTACCGCATCATGCTCGAAGGCCATGCCGACGAGCGCGGCACCCGCGAATACCACCTTGCGCTGGGCGCCCGCCGCGCCAATGCGGTGAAGGAATATCTGGTCAGCCAGG
>CAMDAL010000080.1 GCA_945888565.1 Devosia equisanguinis
ATCGTCCATCCGGAGCTGCAGGTGGATGGTGCTGGGGCGGCCCATCTCATGGCCCTGCCGCAGCCGGAACTCCGTCTGGCCCGGCCCGGCGCTGCGCGACAGCAGCCCGATCAGCGCCGCGGCGGCCGAACCGGTGGCGGGGTCCTCGCCAAGGCCCATGCCCGGCGAGAACATCCGCGCCGCAAGGTCGACCCCGGCCTCCTCGGGCGTGCGGGTGAACACGTAGATGGAGCCGCGACCGAACGGATAGACGTCATCCCAGCCACGGCGTTCGAGCCGCAGGCGCCGGAGCACCGAGGCGTCGCGCACCGGGATCAGGTAAAACGGGTTGCCGGCCGAAAACAGCGCGGGCTTCAGTTCGCCGCAGCCGATATCCTCGAGGTCGAGTCCGAGCGTGCCGGCGATGGCGATGGCCGGAGGGGCCGTGCCCACCTCGGCCGGCAGCATCGGCAGGGCAAACCGGGCTTGCCCGACATGCTTGTCGATCCGCTCGATCACGCAGGTGATGACCCCGACCTGCTCCTCGAGCCGGATGGCGCTGGCCCGGCCCTGCAGCCCGAGCGCGACGGCGGCGCCAACGGTGGGATGGCCGGCAAACGGCAGTTCCACCGTAGGGGTGAAGATGCGGACCGAAGCGGTGTGCCGCTCCTGCTGCGGGCGACAGATGAACACCGTCTCGGAGAGGTTGAACTCGCGGGCAATGGCCTGCATCTGGTTGTCGAGCAGGCCGTCGGCCTTCAGCACCACGGCGAGCGGATTGCCCTTGAGACGCTCGCGCGTGAACACGTCCAACAGCAGGTAGTCGAGTTTCATTTGCCGCTCCCAAGCACGACCAGCAAATGCCGGCCGGCTCGCTGACAAGTCAAGCGGAGCTTCGGTCAGAGTGGCGGCAAAGTATACGATGTATTGTCGACGCCGAGTTGCTGACAGACAGCATCGACCGCGACCTGGTGATCGTCACGCTCATGCAACCCCGAAACGGTGATGCAGCCGATGACGCCGGCGCCCCTCACCCGCAGCGGAAAACCGCCGCCCGCCAGCACGAAATCGGCGTTGTCGAGCCCGCGCCGCGGCAGGAAATGGTCGGCGTCGGTCTTGTTTTCGAGCACAGCGCGATACGACGACTTCTGCACCCGCTGCACCAGGTTGGCCTTTCGGCGCACCCACTCGGCATTGTCGGCGGTCGTTCCCGGCAACGACATGAAGTAGAGCTGCCGGTCGAAGGTGCGGATGTCGGCGACGATCACCAGCTTTTCGCGCAAAGCCCGCTCACGGATGCGTTCGCCGAGCTCATGCGCCACCAGCTCGTTGAACTCGGCGAAGACCAGTTCCGTCTCCTGCCGCTTGATCAGCGCGACATCGGATTCTTTCGACATGAGGCGTTCCTCCCGGTTCAGTCCGGCAATGCCAGCGTCGCTTTATCCATGCCCAGCACGCTGGCGACGGCCGCCGCGCTCAGCGTGTGATCGAGCCGTTCGCTCAGCCCGGACGTGGCGACGGCGCCGACGATGCCAAAACCCTTGAGGGTGATCGGGAACGCCCCGCCGGCCAGCGCGTAGTCGCGCACATCCTGCGCCCAGCTCTCCTCGAGCACCCGCGGCTTGTCGCCCCGCTCCAGCACCACGCGATAGCTCGATTTCAACATCAGCCGGACGGTGCCGACCTTGCGCCGGACCCACGGCTCGTTGCCCCAGGCGATGCCCGCAGTGGTGCCGTAGAACATGGTGCGGTCCCAGAGCAGCACGCCGACCGCGATGCCCTTGCCGAGCGCCCGCGCCGCCTCGCGCACATGCGTGCCGATGGCGTAGGCTGTGTCCTCGTCGAAGCGCTCGAAGACGTACGCCTGCTCCTGCTCGATGATCCGCGCGATATCGCTTTCGACCGACATAAGCCCCTCCAGTGCTGGCGAGGGGTATCAGGGAAAGCTCGGGGCGGTGCAAGCCAAGCTTTAGTCTGGCGACGGACGGTGCGCGCCATTCAGAGAGCGTTCAGCCGGTCGCCAGCGTCCGTCGTGCGGCACGCCGACGGACACTGAGCGAACTGCTGAAGCTCGACGACCACCAGCTGCGCGATATCGGCGTGCCCCGCGCCGATGTCAGCGCCCTGCGCCAAGGCCGCAACATGAATGGCCCCGCCCCGGCAGGCAACGGCAAACGTTGAAGGGCTCCAGCGCCACACCGCTGGAGCCCTTCTGATTCCGAGGCGATTGAACGAAAAAAGGGGCCACACGGGCCCCTTTCGTACTCGCTGCCGGAAGATCAGTTCTTCGCTTTGTCGACCAGGGCGCCGGCCTTGATCCACGGCATCATGCCGCGGAGCTTCTCGCCCACTTCCTCGATCTGGTGCTCGTCGGCGAGGCGACGGGTCGCCTTGAAGCGCGAGGCGCCGCCCTTGTATTCCTGCATCCACTCGGAGGTGAACTTGCCCGACTGGATGTCGTGCAGCACGCGCTTCATCTCGGCCGTGGTCTCGGAGGTGATGATGCGCGGGCCCGACACGTACTCGCCCCACTCGGCAGTGTTCGAGATCGAGTAGTTCATGTTGGCGATGCCGCCCTGGTAGATCAGGTCGACGATCAGCTTCACTTCGTGCAGGCACTCGAAATAGGCCATTTCCGGAGCGTAGCCGGCTTCCACCAGCGTCTCGAAGCCGGCGCGGATCAGCTCGACGAGGCCGCCGCAGAGCACGACCTGCTCGCCGAACAGATCGGTCTCGCATTCCTCGCGGAAGTTGGTCTCGATGATGCCCGAACGGCCGCCGCCGACGCCCGAAGCGTAGGCGAGCGCGATGTCCTGGGCGTTGCCCGAGGCGTCCTGATGAACGGCGATCAGGCACGGCACGCCGCCGCCCTTCTGGAACTCGCCGCGCACCGTATGGCCCGGGCCCTTCGGCGCGATCATGATCACGTCGACGGTCTTCTTGGGCTCGATCAGGTTGAAGTGCACGTTGAGGCCATGAGCAAACGCGATGGCGGCGCCGTCACGGATGTTGGGCTCGATGTCCTTCTTGTAGATGTCGGCCTGCAGCTCGTCCGGGGTCAGCATCATGATGACGTCGGCCCAGGCCGAAGCCTCGGCGACGGACATGACCTTCAGGCCCTCACCCTCGGCCTTCTTGGCCGATGCACCGGGACGCAGGGCGACGACGATGTTCGTCACGCCCGAGTCACGCAGGTTCAGCGTGTGGGCGTGGCCCTGCGAGCCGTAGCCGACGATCGCGACCTTCTTGTTCTTGATGATGTTGAGATCGGCATCCCGATCGTAATAGACGCGCATGTTGGTCTCCCCTTGTTGTGCGTGTGGCCTTGACGGCCGGTTCAGTGCGAGGCTTGCGCCCCGTAGATGGCAAAGAACTGTTCGGTGGCCCGGGCTGCTTCCTTGCCCACCTCGGTCTCGGAGGGATGGATGTCCTCCCCGAGCAGCAGGCGGATCTGGACGTCGCGGACCACGAGGCCGAAGAAGCTGCGATAGGCCTCCTCGGAACTGTCGAAGCGCAGCAGGCGGGCGTCGCGCCCAGCCTCGAGCACCGGCTTGAGCCGCTTGCGGATGGCGAGCGGCCCGTTCTCGAGCACGATCGCACCGAGCCCGCTATCATCGCCCGCCGCGTGGGTGACGGCGAGCCGGTTGAGGGTGACGGACACTTCGCCGACGATGGTGCCGAGCAGGTCGCGCGCGAACTGCTCGATGCTGGCGCGCAGCGACGCGGCGTCGAGCCGATAGCGGTCGACATGCGGCGCCTTCACCTTGGCGGCCTGCCATTGCACGGTAGCGGTCAGCAGCCCATCGCGATCGCCGAACCACTTGTAGAGCGTTTCCTTGGAGCACGACGCGCGGCGCGCCACCGAGGTCATGGTCAGCCGGTCGCCCTGCTCGACCAGCAGGTCGAGCGCCGCGGTCAGCACCTGCTGCTGGCGCGGCGTGAACGTTTCCTCGCTGTGGGCGGTGACGGCCAAGAGGTGATCCAGTGGTTGAACAGCAGCCGCCTTACAAACCGGGCGCCGCCTGAGTGGCGCCGGCGTACCGTAACGTACGGTTCGGCGCAAGCGGAATTCGAGGTCGGCGGACCTCTCGCGCTCGGTGGGGCTAGCACCTTTTGATGAGGTGCGGCGGCTTGCCGCGCCCGGTCGGACCTGTCATCCCGATGTCACAATGACCACCACCGCCGCTGCTCCCGCCCCGCCCCACGTCGTAAAGCTCCCGTCGTTCCGGCACTTCCTGTTCTCCCGCGCCCTGTCGTCGATGGGGTTTCAGGGGTCGGCAGTGGCCGTTGGCTGGCTGGTTTACGACACGACGCGCAACCCCTTCGACCTCGGCCTCGTCGGGCTGTTCCAGTTCCTGCCGATGCTGGTGCTGACGCTGGTTGCCGGACATGTTGCCGACCAGTTCGACCGCCGGATCATCGCGCTGGTGTGCCAGTGGCTGCAGGCGGCGACCATGGTGATCGTGGCGATCGGCGTCTGGCAGGACTGGTTGCCGATCTGGGCGATCTTCGTCGCGGTCGCGGTGATGGGTGCCGCCGCGGCGTTCGAGCGCCCCACCATGGCAGCGCTGCTGCCGGGCATCGTGCCGCAGGCGCAACTGACCCAGGCCGTCGCCACCTCGACCTCGGTGATGCAGACCGCGCTGGTGATCGGGCCGGCGCTCGGCGGGCTGCTCTACGGTTTCGGCGACCTCGTGCCGTTCGCGGCCGCCGCAGCCGCATTCCTCGGCGCCAGCTACAATGTAGTGCGGATCGAGCGGCCGGCGAAAATGCCGCCGCGGGCGCCGATCACCTTCGAGTCGGTGTTCGCGGGCGTGGCCTTCATCTGGTCGAAGCCGGTGATGCTGGGTTCGATCTCGCTCGACATGTTCGCCGTGCTGCTGGGCGGCGCGACCGCGCTGCTGCCGATCTATGCGCGCGATATCCTCGATGCGGGACCGTGGGCGCTGGGATTGCTGCGCACGGCCCCGGCTATAGGCGCGGTGGCGATGTCACTGCTGCTGGCGCGCTTCCCGCTGAGCCACAAGGTTGGGTTGAAGATGCTGTGGGCCGTCGGCGTGTTCGGCGTCGCGACGATCGTCTTCGCCTACTCGACGGCTATCTGGCTGTCGGTGCTGATGCTGCTGATCCTCGGCGCCGCCGATACGGTGAGCGTCGTGGTGCGCTCGTCGCTGGTGCAACTGCTCACCCCCGACCATATGCGTGGCCGGGTGAACGCCGTGAACTCGTTGTTCATCGGCACCTCCAACCAGCTCGGCGAATTCCGGGCTGGCATTTCGGCGGGCGTCATGAGCCCGGTGATGGCGGTTGCCGTCGGCGGCATCGGCACCATCGCCGTCGTGCTCATGTGGGCACGGCTGTTCCCGGCGCTGCGCAAGGTCGATACGCTCGCCGGGTAACCGCGCCTGAGTGCTAGCCGAAGGTCTTCTTCAGCCAGAGGACCTGCGCGCGGTCCTGGAAGACCCCGCCGCCTTCGTGGTTGTTGAAGGTGTAGACCTCGATCGCCTTGTCGCCGCCCCAGGCATTGTAGGATGCGTAGACTGTCGAGGGCGGGCAGACGTCGTCCATCAGGCCGGCCGAGAACAGGCCAGGCATCTTCGCGCGGGCCGAGAAGTGGATGCCGTCGAAGTAGTTCAGTGTCTCGTAGATCTTCTCCGCGCCGCCGCGATGCACCGTCAGGTAGCGGACGATTTCGCTGTAGGGGTCGCGGGTGGTGAGGCCGATGGCGCGGCGGAAATCGCTGAGGAAGGGAACGTCCGGCATCGCCGCCTTCACCTTCGGCTCGAGCCCGGCCACGGCAATGGCGATACCGCCCCCCTGGCTGCCGCCCACCACCGCCAGCTTGTCAGCCTTCGTTTCGGGACGGGTCAGCACCGCCTCGATGGCGCGCACGCCATCGGTGTAGACACGCCGGTAGTAGTAGGACGACTTGTCGGTGATGCCGCGCGTCATGAACCCCGGATGGGCCGGATCGGAACCGATCGGATCGGCGGTGTCGCTGACCGACCAGCTGCTGCCTTGCCCGCGCGTATCCATGACGAAGACGGCGCGACCGGTCGCCGGCCACAGCAGATGCTCGTGCGGGAAGCCGCGACCGCCACCGTAGCCGATATACTTCACCACCGTACCCGAGGGTTCACGGCCCGCCGGCTTGATGTACCAGCCCTTGATCCGGTGCCCACCGAAGCCCGAGAAGGTGACGTCGAATATCTCGAAGGCATCGAGGCCGTAGTCGAGCGGCGTGAACACCGCGTCGAGCGGATGCTGGCGCGCCTCGCCGAGCGTCGCCTGCCAGAAGGCGTCGAAATCGGCGGGAGCGGGTGTGCTCGAGCGATAGCTGACAACCTTGTCTTGCGGCAGGTCGAAGAATGGCATGGCGGAAACCGGAATCCGAAAAGTGACGGGGGTGACAGAAAACCCTTGTCGCGGCCCGGTAGCAAGCCGTTGGCTCGTCAGTATTTCGAATTTCCCGCTACGACGTTTGTCGGACCACGATTTTCGCCCACGCCGCGGCGCCGGGGTGTATCGATAGGGTGCTAACGATCTCTGCCAGGCCGATGTCTCACACCTTCTCCGCCCATTCCCGCAACGTCTCGCTGGTCGTTGCCGCGTCGATGTTCATGCAGATCCTCGATGGCGTGATCATTGTAACCGCCCTGCCCGTCATGGCGCGTGATTTCGGCGTCGCGACGCTCGACATGAGCATCGGCATAACCGCCTACATGCTGATGGCGGCGGTGGTGATCCCGAGCGCCAGCTGGCTGTCCGACCGGTTCGGGGCGCGGCGGGTGTTTCTCATCGCCATGCTGGTGTCTACGGTGTCATCGCTGGCCTGCGGCCTCGCGACCGACCTGACGCAGTTCGTCATCGCGCGCATTGTGCAGGGCGCGGGGGGCGCGCTGATGTTCCCGATCGGGCGCGTCATCGTGCTGCGCAGCGTGCAGAAGTCCGAGATCGTGCAGGCCATCGGGTTGACGGTCTGGCCCGCCCTGTTTGCACCCGTGGTCGGCCCGGCGATCGGCGGGTTCCTCACCACCTATGTCAGCTGGCACTGGAACTTCCTGATCAACGTGCCGCTCGGCATTGCGGGCATGCTGCTTGTGCTGCGGATCATCCCGGCCGACACCGGCTCGAAGGATCGCCCCTTCGACTGGGCGGGGTTCGTGCTGACCGGGATCAGCCTCGCGGCGCTGCTCTACGGCTTCGAGGGGCTGGCACAGGGGACCCTGTCCTTGCCGCTCGCGCTGGGGCTCGGAGGGCTCGGGCTGGTGGTCGGCGTGGGCGCCGTGCTGCGGCTCCGGCGCGCCAGCCATCCACTGCTCGACCTCGGCACCCTTCGCATCCCGACCTTTGCCGCTTCGGAGGCTCTCGCTGGCGCCGTGCTGCGCCTCACCATCAACGCGACGCCGTTCCTGCTGCCGCTGATGTTCCAGGTCGGCTTCGGGCTCGATCCGCTGGCGGCCGGCGGGCTGGTGCTGGTCTACTTTCTCGGCAACCTGCTGATGAAGACGGTGACGACGCCGATCCTGCGCCGCTTCGGCTTCCGCAGCATCCTCACCGTCAACGGCACGCTCGCCGGGCTGGCGATCATCGTGTGCGGTTTCCTCGGCGCCGACACTGCCTACCCGCTGACCTTCGCAATACTGTTCGTTGCCGGGCTGACACGCTCGATGCAGTTCACCGCCCTCGCGACGCTCGCCTTTGCCGATGTGGATGGCGAAAAGCGCGGCTCCGCCTCGACCTTGTCGAGCATGTTCCAGCAGATTTCGATGGTGTTCGGCGTAGCGCTGGCGGCCGCCATCCTCAACGTCTCGCAGGTGGTGCGCGGCACCCCCGCCCTCGACCTGACCGATTTCCGCATCGCCTTCATCGTGGTTGGGGCCATGTGCATCCTGGCCTCACTGCAACTGCTGATGCTGCCGCGCGAGGCGGGCTCGGAGGTCTCCGGCCACCGGCGCGTTCAGGCTGCCTGAACATATTCACTCCTGCCCCAAGGACATCTTCCCCACGAACGTCTCAGCATTGAGACGCCGTTGGGTCTCTGTTAGCAATCGATCCAGTTGGGGAAGTCGTCGCGGCCGCTGCGGCGCATCGGGGGTAAAGGCTATGCTGAATATCTATCGCGGACTCGCCGCGATGCTCTTCGTCGTACCGCTGGCTGCGTGCTCAGGGGATGCCTGGATTACCGGCGGAGACCTGGTAGAGCCAGGGACGTCTACCGGGACAATCGAAGTGCTCAACGCTACCTCCAACCAGTTGAACGCCGTGCTGATCTCCAACTGCAACGCCTCGACCTATGGACTCAACCGGTTGCCGGACGGCCTGGCGATACCGTCCGGCGGCTCCTACCAGTGGACCGTATCCGCCGGCTGCTGGGACGTGGATGCTGGCACGTTCGGGGTCGGGGAGGCCCGCCAAAGGATGAGCGTCGCTGCCGGCGGGGTCACCCGATACACCGTTACCGACTGACTGGACCGAACGCAGGTCAGACTTTCGTCCATCGGCACTTGCCGATGGAAGGGCAAGTGTGCACATTCGCGCCACCTTCCCCAAGCAGCAGACGGCTAATGTCCCAGCTCTTCTCTCCCTATACCCTGCGTGACCTGACCCTCCGCAACCGCACCGTGGTTGCGCCGATGTGCCAGTACACGGCCAAGCACGGCTACGCCAACGACTGGCATTTCGTGCATTTGGGTCGCTTTGCGCTCGGCGGCTTCGGCCTCGTCATCCTCGAAGCGACCGGCGTAAACCCGGAGGGCCGCATCTCCTACGGCGACCTCGGGCTCTGGGAAGACGGGCAGATCGCGCCGCTGAAGCGCATCGTCGACTTCCTGCACGATGAAGGCTCGGCGGCGGGCATCCAACTGGCCCATGCCGGACGCAAGGCCTCGACGCCGATCTGGTGGCGCGGTGGCTTCAACGAAACCGAGGCGGATCGCGCCTCGTACGGCTTCGAGCACTGGGTGCCGGTGGCGCCGAGCGCCATCAGCCACAACCCCGAGCAGCTCGACGTCTACCAGGTGCCGACGGCGCTCGACGAAGCCGGCATCAGGCAGACCATCCAGGATTTCGCCGATGCGACGCGCCGGGCCGACGAGGCCGGGTTCGATGTGGTCGAAATTCATGGCGCACACGGCTACCTGATCAACCAGTTCCTGTCGCCCATCGCCAACAAGCGCACCGACAGCTACGGCGGCAACCTCGAGAACCGCATGCGGTTCGCGCTGGAAGTCACTGACGCCGTGCGCGCCGTCTGGCCCAAGCACAAGCCGCTGCTGATGCGCATTTCCACCACCGACGGCGCCGAAGGCGGCTGGACGGTGGAGGATTCGCAGGTCCTGGCGAAGGAATTGAAGGCGCGCGGCGTCGATGCGATCCACTGCTCCTCGGGCGGCGTCGCGACCTATGGGCTGAAGGCCGCCCCGCTCTACCAGGTGGCGTTCGCCAAGGCTGTGCGCGAAACCGGCATTCCGACCATCGCCGTGGGCCTGATCAACACCCCCGAGGAAGCCGAGAGCATTCTCGCGAACGGCGAGGCCGACCTCGTGGCGCTGGCCCGCGGCGCGCTCGAGGACCCGAACTGGCCGGTGCACGCGCACCATGCCCTCGACGGCGCCGAGTATGACCTGTGGCCCAAGCAGGCGCGGCTGCGCATCCGCGACAAGGATCGCGCGCTCGGCATCCGCCAGCCGGCCTGACGACGGCGCCGGCCTCCGCTTTTGGTGGAGGCCGGACTGAATTTCGCCGCGATGGCGGGGCGACACTGCGCCCGGGCGATTTGCTCACCACCTCAGCCCCAGCCAACCGGAGCCTCCCGAATGACCAGCAAAGCCGCCCTTTTCGCGCTGCTCGCCATGTGGGGCGTCGGCTCCACCGCCTGCCTCCCCGCCTTCGCCGAGGAGGCAGCGACCGAATCGGCGGTCGTCTCGAAGACGTCCAAGTCCGGCCTGACGAACCGCGTCTGGACCCGTGCCGAAGAGGGTGGGTTGCCCGGCGGGATGAAGATCTTCCTCTCCGACGGCACGCTGGTGCAGGACAGCTGCTGGGAGACGCATCGGCTCGACACTTGGGAGCTGACCTCGGACACGGCGCTCAAGTGGAACGAGGACGGCATGGATATTGCCGCCGACATCGTCTCGCTCTCGGACGCCGAACTGGTGCTGAACCTCAAGCTGATCGGCGGCGCGCAGGAGCAGAAATACGTTGCGGCGACGGTGCCGTATCTTTGCCCCGACATGCCGAAGCAAGCGGTCAGATTTCCAGCCAACCCTTGTAAGCCAACAGCCGGCCCGCCAGCGGTGCCGCGATTTCCACATCGAAGGCGTGGCGCCGATACTCGTCGACCCGTTCGGTGGCGCGCACCTGCGGCAGCAGGAACCCTGGCATAGGCACGCCCCACAGGCGGCCGGAAACCCGCTCCATGTCGAGCCCGCCAGGCTTCACCACCAGCCGCATGCGCAGGCTGAACGGACCGAACCGTTCCTCGATCAGGTTGCCGGGCACAGCGGTCATGATCGATCGCATCGGGCTGTCGCCAAAGAACCGGGTCCATTGCTCGCGGCCGTCGCGGCTTTCGATCACCACCCGCAACGGCACCCTGCCCGCGGCGCCCGGCAGGCCGAAGGTCCGGGCGACGAGGCGGCCCAGCATGGTCGTTGCCGGCGTCACCTCGGCCTCGCCAATGGCGATGACGGCGGGGCGGCCGCGATGCAGGCGGCGCGTGACCTCCGGCAGCCTGTCGAACCCCTCGCCCATGATGCGGCGGTAGAGCGGCTTCTCCCCCCGGTAGGACAGCATCTTGATGTCGAGCGCGAGCCCATCGAACCACGGGCGGACCTGATCGAGTGACAGTTCGCCCGCGGCCGGCCGGGCGCCGGCGCGAATGCCCCGGCCTGCCGCCAGTGCCTCGACCAGCGCCGCCGCCGGGATGACCGGAACATAGGGGCCATCGCCCTTTGACGCCTTCAGCGACCAGCGGGAGACACGCGTGTCGCCACGCGCATCCTGCCCTGCCGCCTCGACCAGCATGCCGCCTTCGTCGCTGCCGAAGCGATCGAGCTTGCTGGCAACCCAGTTGCCGAGCCCGCCAACCACGCGCGCCGACTTGACCAGCCGCCAGCGCACCAGCAGCCCGGCAAGGCTGATGAGCCGGTTGAGCAGGCCCAGCTCCATGCCGGCGTCGAACCCGGCGCGAACCCGCGTCTGATAGCGGTGTTGCAACAGAGTCAGGTCCGGTACGTCGGCGAGATAGGCCCGGCGCGGCCGCAGCCCTTCGATGGCGATCGGACGCGGCCCGCTCCAGCCGCGCGCCTCCTGCCAGCTGCCATCGCGGAACACCTGCACCCGCTGCCCGACCCAGCTCAGGATGCCGTCGATGACCGAGCGGCCTTTCGGCGTGCGGTTGCCGGGGACGATGGCGACATCGACGCTGTCGATCGACAGCCACGCGCTGGTGAGAGTGTCGAGCACGGCATGACTGAGGGCCGGCGTGGAGCTGGCGCCCGAAAACACCGCTATGCCCACGGCGCGGGCCGCGCTGTCGAACCGGCCGATACCGGTCACGAAGGCGCGCGAGTCGGCGAGGTCGAGATAATGCACACGCGCGCCGATCGCCGCCTCGACGAGCTTGGTGCCCGAGAGCTGGAACGGCCCCGAGCAGTCGACCACGATGGCGCAGCCGATCTCCTTGAGCCGTTCCGGGCTCGCCTGCTCGCGGTCGATATGGACATAGGCGAACTCGCCGTCCGGATGGGCCGCGCGCAGCTCGCGCTGCAGCGGGACGACCCGCGCTTCCGTTCGTCCGCCGAGGCTGAGGCGATAGCCGCCGCGCCGCGCCAGCAGCCTTGCAAGCCGCGAACCGAACACGCCACCGGCGCCCACGATGAGCACATGCACGCTCATGGCACTTCACGCAGACGGAGAGGATTAAGCCCGATGGCCTTGAGCGGACTCAGCAACTGCCCGGCGACCATGCCGGCCAGCAGCCGGGGCATGGGCGGCACCCGCGCCACGCTGCCGACCAGCAGATCGCGCAGCATCGGCATGAGGGCGCTGTCGGACTGGTAGAACGGCGTCAGCGTCAGCGACAGCAACTGGTAGAGCCGCACGTGCCAGCGGCGCATCGTGGCATAGCGCTCAAGCGCTTCGTCGAGAGTGTCGGATGCGTCGAGCGCTGCCGTGAGCGCGGCGGCATCGAGCAGCGCCATGTTGGCACCCTGCCCCAATTGCGGGCTGGTCGAATGGGCACTGTCGCCGATGAAGGCGATGCCGTCGCCGGCGGGCACCGGCAAAGTATGGTGCTGGTAGCGCGCCAGTGTCATCTGCTCGAAACCGCCGAGAGCATCGAGATGTGGCGCGACGGCCGGCCAGTGCGCTTCCACCGTATGGCGCCAGGCCGCGAAGCCGCGCTGCACGACTGCCGCGTGATCGGCCGGCTTCAGGCTCCAGAAGAACGCCGCGAGGTCGGGGCCGCCGGGCGCGGTGCGGCCGATCGGCAAGACGCCGATCATCACGCTCGAGGCGCGGTAGCGTTGGGTCAGCGCGTGGCGATCGAAGCCGGCATCGGTCCACGGGGTGGTGCCCCAGATGGCGCCGTACTCGAGCGGTCGGACTTTGCCCGGCAAGCGGGCAAACGGCTTCAGCGGCGACTGGGCTCCAAGCGCATCGACCACGAGGTCGAACGGACCTTCAAGCCCTTGGGGTGACAGCAGCCAGCTCTTGCCCTGGTCGCGCTGCAACTGGCTGACCGTGTAGCCGCTGCGGATCGGCAGCTTCGCCGCGCTCACCGCATCATGGAGCACCCCGAACAGCGCCGAGCGGTGGACGCCGAGCGCCTGAACACCGGGCCCTAGCGGCCCATAGCCGACCTCCAGTACCGTGCGGCCGGACTTCGCGTCGGTACCGACCAGCCGGTCGATTGGCGCGCCGAGCTGTCG
>CAMDAL010000081.1 GCA_945888565.1 Devosia equisanguinis
GGATGGCGCACGACCCTCTCCAGCTTTCCTCGCAGATCGACCAGATTCTCGTGGTCGCGCCCACCGATGCGCTGCGTGCCTCGCTGCGTTTCCTGCTGGAAGAAGAGAGCTACGGGGTGACCAGCGTGTCCTCGATCGAGGAAGCGGCGGCCTTGCCGGGCGCGTTTGCGTGTGCGGTGCTCGATCATCACGCCCTGCGGTCCAGGGGCGCCGCGGTGGTCGATGACTTCATCCAGGGCCACTGGCCGGTAGTCCTGCTCGCCAACGGCACTCCGGGTGTCGATCTGCCGGTCAGCTTCCGCGTGGTCACCAAACCGCTGCTCGGCGCCGCGCTTTCGCAAGCGGTGCGAGAGGCCGTGGCGCTGCGGACTGGACGGAACTGAGGAAGGAATCCGGCATAAGTGCTGCCGGCTAAGTTACCCAAGGGGTGTATGCTATCGCCCATCCGCACATAGCTGATACCAAGACTAAACTGGTCAGGGACCGCGGATTCACTTAGAAGGGTGCCTTTCCAGCGATACGGCGCTCAAATTGAAAAGTGAACCAGACTTTTTCGAAGCGGCCGGGCTCGGCATGCAAACCTCGGATGTGCGGCAGGCAAACCTGCGGGCAGTCCTTACCCTTGTCTCCCTGAATCCGGGATCTTCGGCCGCCGACCTGAGCCGCAGCTCCAAGCTGGCGCCGCAGACGGTTTCCCTGCTCGTCGAGGACCTCGAGCGCGGCGGGCTGCTGCGGCAGGGCGAGCCGCTGCGTGGTCGCCGCGGGCAACCGGCGCGGCCCTATTTCATCAACCCGTCAGGCGCCTACACCATCGGCGTCGAGATCGGCTGGCAGCATATCGAAGCGGTGCTGGTCAATATCGGCGGCGAGGTGCTGGCCCAGTATCGCCGCGACTACCCCTTCCCGGATTCCCGCACGATCTTCACCGAACTCGGCTCTATCACCAAGCAGTTCATGGCACGGCTGCCCGAACTTGAGCGGCCGAAGGTGATGGCACTCGGCATCGCTGCGCCCACCGGCATCGGACGCAATATCGGCCTGCTCGATGCCGACCCGGAACTGGGTCGGCGCTGGCAGAAACTCGACATCGTGGCCGAAGCCGAGAAGGCCACCGGCCTGCGCGCCTGCCTGTACAATGACGGCAATGCGGCCTGCTGGGCCGAACTCAGCGCTCACCCCAAGCCGCGGCCTGCCAGCTTTGCCTACCTGCTGGTCGGCACTTTCATCGGTGCAGGGATCATCGCCGAAAGCACGCTGTGGGAGGGGCCGACCGGCAACTCAGCCAATATCGGCTCCATGCTGGTGACCGATCGCTACGGCGACCAGAACTTCGTGCATCTCCTCGCCTCGATCTACGCGCTGCAGCAGCGCCTTGCCGGTGCCGGGATCGAGGTGCCGCCGACCACGCCGATGTTCTGGCCGTGGAGCGACTGGGAACCACATGTCGAAGAGTGGATCGATGACGCAGGTTGGGCACTTGCCAGGGCGGTGCTCAATACATCGGCCGTCATAGAATTTCGCACGGCCATCATCGACGGGGTGATGCCGCCCGAGATCGTCGAACGACTGTTGACCTCCGTGCGCGAGAATATGTCGCGACTGCCCAGCCTTACCTTCGATCCGCCGCAGATTGCGAAGGGCCACCTTGGTGGAGCGGCACCCTCCACAGGCGCCGCGTATCTGCCAATCTACAAGCGTTTCTTCTCCCGCGACCTCAGCCACAAGGCTGGGTAGCGGTTACTGAACAAGTTACATTCCTAGATGGAAATTAAGCCGGTATTTGCATTCGAGCGCTAATCCTCCAGCAGCGGAAGGAGTTCGCGATGCAACTGATGGTTGTCGAAGACAACAGGACCAACCTGCTGGTGCTCAAGGGCATCCTGCAGAAGTTCGAAGGCTGCGACGTCGAGGCGTTTCTTGACCCGGTGGAGGCTCTGGCCCGTGCCGAGGCCGTGCCCTTCGACCTGATCCTCGTCGACTACATGATGCCCGAGCTGGATGGACGCGAGTTCATCGTGCGGCTCAGGGCGCGCGACCAGTACCGCCACGTGCCGATGGTGATGATCACCGCCGACGGCAACCGGCAGACCCGCATCGACGCCATCAGCGCCGGCGCCACGGACTTTCTCAACAAGCCGGTCGATCCGGTCGAGTTGAAGGCGCGCATCGGCAACCTGCTGCTCATGCGCCGGCAGCAGATCGACCTCAGCCACCGCAACGAGTGGCTCGCCGACGAAGTCGAGCGCGCCACCCGCCACCTGGCCGAGCGCGAGGAAGAGGTGATCTGGCGCCTGTCGCGGGCGCTGGAGTACCGCGACACGGACACTGGCGACCACACCTTCCGCGTCGCCACAGTGGCCCGGCTGATTGCCGAAGAGCTGCAGCTGGATCGGGCGACCATCAAGACCATCTACCTCGCGACGCCGCTGCACGACATCGGCAAGGTCGCGATCCCGGATGCCATCCTCGGCAAGCCCGGGTCGCTGTCCCCCGAGGAAACCATCGTGATGCGGGCGCATGTGCCGATCGGCGAGGCGATCCTCGCGGACGGTGCCAGCGACCTCGTCCGCATGGCGGCGCGAATTGCCGCCACCCATCACGAACGCTGGGACGGCCGCGGCTACCCCAACCGGCTTGAAGGGACCGACATCCCGATCGAGGGCCGTATCGCCGCTGTCGCCGACGTGTTCGACGCGCTCTGCAGCCAGCGGCCGTACAAATCCGCCTGGCCGATCGAGGACGCCCGCCGCACCATCGAGGAAGGCGCCGGCAGCCAGTTTGATCCCGCCTGCGTCGCGGCATTCGAGCGCCGCTGGCCGGATATCGAGCGACTATACCTGACCCGCGGCCCGCTGGCCGCCCCGCATCAGCTTTCCCTTTCAGCCTGAGGACCCAACATGCGTTTCACCCTTCTCGCCGGGGCTGCCCTGGCGCTTTTCGCCTGCACGCCTGCCCTCGCCGATGCGCTCGCCAAGCCCACGGGCAAGGTGGTGCTCGAGGTGAGCGGCAAGATCGCCAACACCAATGACGGTGCGACCGCTGATTTCGACATGGAGATGCTGAACGCTCTCGCCGGGCGCACCATCGTGACGCATACGCCCTGGTATGACGGCGCCCGCAGCTTCAACGGCCCGCTGGGTTCGGCCTTGCTGGAGGCTGTGGGGGCCAGTGGCGGCACGCTGAAGGTCACCGCTCTCAATGACTATGTGACCGAGATCCCGGTCTCCGACTTCCTCGACCACGCCGCAATCCTTGCGACGACGCTTGACGGCGAGCCGATGTCGGTGCGCGAGAAGGGCCCGATCTTCATCATCTATCCGTTCGACGAGCAGCCGGCGCTGAACAACGAGACCTACTATGGTCGCTCGGCCTGGCAGGTGAAGTCGATCGAGGTCTACTGACCGTGTCGCGCCCCGCCGGCTCTGCCCGCCACCGCACCCCGATCGTCCTGACGATCGGTAGAGTGCTGCTGGTGGCTGCCGGCACGGCACTGCTGCTCAACCTGGTGCAGTTGTTCGGCCTGCTCGACGAGCGCGGCCGGGCTCAGAAGGACGCGGCCCGCGAGGACACCGTATGGGCCGCCTACCAGCTCGAGCGCGAGGCGGCAAAGCTGCGCGACGAACTCGAGGAGGACCCGGTCGACACCGAGGTCTGGATGGAGGCGGCTACCCAGCGCTACGACATTCTCTACAGCCGCACCGGCCTGCTGTCGGAGGGCCAACTGGCCTCCCGGTTCGGCCAGGCAGAGGAACTCGCTGCCAAGGTGTCTTTGCTGCGCGACGAGATCGTGGCGCTGGCGCCGAGCTTTGATGCGATGGTGGCGCGGATAGCCCCGAGCGCCACCGAGCTCGCCGCCCTCGACCAAAAGGTACACGACATCACCGATCAGGCCGGCCTGCTGCTCATCGCCACCAATACCCGCCACAGCGCGGTCAAGGTCGCTGAGCGCGCCGAGCTAAGAGGTTACTACGAGCAGATGGCCTGGAGCACCGGCGGGCTCGCTTCGGTGTTTGCGCTGCTGATCATCCTGCCGATCCTACAGTTACGCCAGATCCGCCGCCTCAATGAAAAGTTCCATCAGGCTGCGCTCGACGCCGAGGCCGCCAGCCGAGCAAAGTCGGCCTTCCTTGCCACCATGAGCCACGAAATCCGCACGCCGCTCAACGGTATCCTGGGCATGGCGGACCTTCTGGTCGACGACCGCCTCGATCCCGGCCAGCGCCAGAAGGTAGGGGTTATCCGCAGCGCCGGTGACCTGCTGCTCGACGTCATCAACGACATCCTCGACTACTCCAAGCTGGAGTCGGGCGCGGTCGAGTTCAACGTCTCGAGCTTCCGGCTCGACGAACTGGTCGGCGTGGTGGCCGACATGATGCGGCCGCGGGCACGGGCCAAGGGGCTGCTGTTCGAGGTCAGTTGCCCGAGCGTCAACATCACCACCGATCCCGTCCGGCTGCGCCAGATCCTCATCAACCTCGTGGGCAACGCCATCAAGTTCACCGAAGCGGGCAACATCCAGCTTTCGACGACCATCGGCGAGTCGCCAGGCGGCATGTCGTGCCTCCAGATCAGCGTTACCGATACCGGCATCGGCATGTCCGAGGCGACGATCGGCAAGCTGTTCCGCGAGTTCGAGCAGGGCGACCCGTCGATCAACCGGCGCTTCGGCGGCACGGGTCTGGGGCTCGCCATCTGCAAGCGGCTGATCGACACCATGGGCGGGGTCATCGAGGTCACCAGCCGGGTGGGCGAGGGCAGCACCTTCAAGATCAAGCTGCCGTGCGAAGTGGCCGTAGCGGGTCCGGCCGCACGCGCAGAGCCGGTGAGCCTGCAGCGCTCCGGCCGGGTACTGGTGGTCGAGGACAATGCCGTGAACCGGCAGGTCGCCGAGGGTCTGCTCCGGAAGCTCGGTATGGAGGTCACTCTGGTGGAGAATGGCGCCGAGGCGATCGACATGGTGCATGCACAGCAGTTCGACCTCATCTTCATGGACATGCAGATGCCGGTGATGGATGGCCTCACTGCGACCAGAGCGCTGCGCGCCGAAGGCTGCCGAATTCCGATTGCCGGGCTTACCGCCAATGCGTTCGCCTCCGACCGGGCCGATTGCCTGGCCGCGGGCATGGACGATTTCGTCAGCAAGCCGGTGACACGGGCAAAGCTGGAAGAGACGATTGTCCGCCTGCTGTCCGATGCAGCGCCTCAGGAGGCTCAGGCACAGCCCAAGACGGAAGCGCAGGTCGACAGTGCCCAGCAGCAGGCTCTGATCGATGAGCTTGGAGCAGACATGTACCTCGAGCTGGTGGCGCAGTTCCACGTCGACGCCGCCGAACTGATGGCCGAGGCAGCGACCTCAGCCGGCAGTGCGGCAGGCGTCCGCGCCCTCCACTCGCTCAAGGGTATGGCCCGTACCCTGGGCTTCACCGCCATCGGCGAACTTGCCGCGGTGGCAGAACAGGCGGCGCGGGATGGAGGGCAACCTGACCTCGCAGCCCTCTCCGCAGCGATCGGGCAACAAACGACGCTCTCCTCGGCAGCCTAGCGCAGGGTCAGCCGGACGCGCATCACTTCGCTGATGTCAGCCTCGGTGACGGGGGTGAACCCCATGCGGGCCGCAAGCTCCAGCATCACCCGGTTCTCACGCAGGATCAGGCCTTCGAGCCGACCGATGCCGTGGGCACGGGCGTAGTCGAGCAGCCGCTCCATCAGCACCGTACCGAGCCCCCTGCCCTGCAGATCACTGCGGACAAGCAGCCCGAACTCGGCCCGCTCCCGATCCGGGTCGGAGGCGTAGCGGCAGATGCCGGCGAGATCGCCGGTCGCCGGCTCGAGCGCCACGAAGGCGACGTCGCGGTCGTAGTCGAGCTGGCTGAGCCGCACCATGGCCTGCTGCGACAGCACTGTGGGCACAAGGAAGCGCAGCCGCATATCCGCCGCTGTTACCCGCGCGAGAAAGCGTGGGTATAGCGCGGCGTCGGCCGGCCGGATCGGGCGGGTATCATAGGCATCGCCGTCCGCCTCCACCCGTCGATCCCAGCCCGATGGGTAGGGCCGCACCGCAAGGCGGGTATTCGGTGCCGCCTCGTCGAGGCGCGTCGGGTCGATCTCGATCCGCGCATCGAGCGCCACAGCACCGGTCTCGTTCACCAGCAGCGGGTTGATGTCGACCGCGACGATGGCCGGGTGCTCGATGGCCAGTTGCGACAGCGCCAGCATGGAGGAAACCACCGCGCCGCGATCGGCGGCGGGCCGGTCGCGGTAGCCGGCGAGAAGGCGCGATATGCGGGTCGCGTCGATCATGTCGCCGGCCAGCACCTCGTCGAGCGGCAGGATGCCGGTGGCGGTATCACGCACCACCTCGACCGACGTGCCACCAGCGCCAACCACCATCACCGGCCCGAAGCTCGGATCGGTGGTGAGGCCGACCAGCAGCTCGTGCGCGTGCCTGAGCTTCACCATCGGCTGCACGGTGAAGCCTTCGAGCCCGGCGAGCCCGGCAGCGGTGGCGCGAGACCGGATGGCGGACGCAGCCTCGGCGGCAGCCTTGCCGCTGCGCAGGTCCAGCACGACGCCACCGACATCCGACTTGTGGCTGATGGTGGTCGAATAGAGCTTCACCACCACGGCTTCATGGGTCGCCAGCAGGTCGGCGGCAATGCGCTCGACCTCGGCTTCGCTGGAAGCGATGCGGGTGTCGGGCACCGGCACACCATAGGCGGCGAGCACCGTCTTGGCCTCGGGCTCGGTGAGCAGCGTGCGTCCATCCTTCGCGGCAGCGCCGAGGATGGTGCGCACCAGGTCCGCGTCACCGGTCACCTGCCCGGCGCTGGGCGGCACGCGCTCCAGCCGGGCCAGCAGCCGTGACCAGCGGGTGAGAAACGACACCGCCTGTGCCGCCGCGGCAGGCGTATCGACGGCGACGATCCCCGCCTCGCGCAGCACGGCCCGCGCCGGTTCCGCCGTCTGCTTGCCCATCCAGCAGGCAATGACCGGCTTTCCCGACACCAGGCCGTCGGTCGCCATTTCTCCAATGGCGCGGGCTGCATCGAGCGGGGACGAGAGTGCGGTGGGACAGTTCATCGCGAGGATGGCATCGACCCCGGGGTCAGCGGCAACTGCCATGATTGCGGTCACGTAGCGTTGCGGTTCGGCATCGCCGATGATGTCGACCGGGTTGGCGCGCGACCAGTTGGCCGGGAGCGACCGGTCGAGTGTCGCGATCGTCTGGGGTGAAATCTTCGCCAGCGCGCCGTCGAGGTCGAGCACGTCGTCGACCGCCATCACGCCCGCGCCGCCGCCATTGGTGACGATGCCGAGCCGGCCGGTCCTCAGCGGGCGGAAGCGGGTCGTCACCTCGGCGGCCGAAAACAGCTGCTCCAGCGTCGGTACGCGGATCACGCCGGCTCGCTGCAACGCCGCCTCGACGACGCTATCAGCCCCGGACAGCGCGCCGGTATGGGTAGCGGCTGCCAGGGCCGCTTCGCCGTGCCGTCCCGGCTTGACTGCAATCACCGGTTTCAACCGGGCCGCGGCGCGGGCCGCCGACATGAACTTGCGCGGCGCCGGGATCGATTCAAGGTAGATGAGGATGGAGGTCGTGGCGCGATCAGCGGCGAGCCAGTTGATGCAGTCGCCCACATCGACGTCAGCCATGTCGCCAAGCGAGATCAGCTGCGAAAAGCCGACGCCCTCTCCCGCTGCCCAGTCGACGATGGACGACACCACGGCGCCTGACTGCGAAATCAGTCCCAGCCCGCCCGGCTGCGGTGCGAGATGGGCGAAGCTGGCGTTGAGGTTCACCAGTGGCGACAAGGCACCGATGGTGTTCGGCCCGACGATCCGCATCAGGTGCGGCCGCGCCGCGTCGAGCATGGCCTGCTTCTGCGTGGCATCGAGACCGGCGGTGATGACCACCGCGGCCCTGCAACCGATCTCCGCCAGTTCACGCGTCACCTTCGGCACCGCCCCGGGCGGCGTGACGATGACCGCAAGGTCAGGCGCCTCGGGCAGCCGGCTGGCGGACGGGTAGCACCGGAGCTCGCCGACCTGGTTGTATTTCTGGTTGACCGGGTAGATCGGGCCGCTGAAGCCGGCCCTGACGATGTTGTCGAGAACGATCGCGCCGACCGAGCCCGGTCGCCGCGAGGCACCAATGACGGCGACGGAGTCCGGCCGGAAGCACTGGTCGAGATTGCGGATGGTCATCGTCTGTCTCCCGGTCGGGCCGGCTTCGCCAGCAAGGTGGGATGCTTGCACTGCGGCCGTTCGGCGCTTCTTGATCGGCGTCAAAGTTGCTGGGGTGGCAGCCCGCTACAGTTCGGTCATGGAGGAATCTATCATGACAGAGCCCGTCATCGTCGAGTTGCAGGCCAAACCGTTCGCCTATCTGAGCATGGAAGCCACACTGCTCGCCATGCCCAATGCCGTGGCGGATGGACTCCAGAAGCTTGCCGACCTGTTCGCCAGGGCGGACGCGCCGGTCGCCGGCGGCCCGCTGGTGCACTACCTGGCCTTTGACACCCGGCTGGTCGACTTCGACCTCGGCTTTCCAGCCCGTCCCGGCGATGTCGAGCGGCTGCGCGCCACCGGTCTGTTGATCGGCGAGACGCCTGGTGGACCGAGCATGACCGCGCGGCACTTTGGTCCGTATGACAGTCTGTCCGAGACCTATATCACGATGGACGAGGCAATGCGCCGGCTGGCCATAACCGGCGCCCGCGACATCTGGGAAAGTTATAGCGGCAGCCCCGGCACGTCAGCCGACCGCTTCTGCACCGAAGTGATCTGGCCGATTATCCCCGAGGCGGAGTGAGGCGCCGAGGCCCCTTACATCCAGGGGCGAACCGAGATCACCTGAAAGGTATGCATCACGCCGTCGTCCTCGCGGATCGACACATACTCGCCCGGCACGAACCGTTCCTCGCCCAGCCGGAAGCCCTGCTCGTCGTCGAATTCCTGCCGATCGTCGTAGTCGAAGCTCCACTCGTCCTGCCGGCTGCGGTTCACCCGGCCGTCCCGCGGCGCTTCGCCGGGGCGAAAGCGCCTGACGGTGCAGATGTTTCGCCGCTGCTCGAACTCGGCTTCGTCGATCCTGCCATCGTCGGTCAGCGGCAGGTGCAGCAGGTAGCCATGCTGGGCGTCGCCATGCGGATGTCCGGGTTCGCGCGCCAGGTCCATGATGATCTGCTTGAGCCGTGCCATTGGCATCTCCCCTAAACCGACTGGTCTGTCTGCGTGCTCGGTTCCTCAGGTGCGGCCGGCGCGCGCGCGATCTCCAGCTTCAGCTTGCCGGCAAGACCGGCGATGGCGCCTATCACGGCGAGCCACGGCGCCGCGACCACCACGACGCCGCCAGCAACGGCCCCGGCAGTGAGAGGCACCGAAAGGTAGACATCGCCCTGCTCCGAGCGGATCTGAAGCCGGCGGACATTGCCCTCGGCCAGCAGCCGGTTGATCTCCTCCAGCAACTGGTGCCCCGCCACCTCGATCTCCTCGGTGAACGTCTCCCAGTTGCTCTTCTTGTCCTCGTCCATGCTGACCTCCATCGGTTTGAGACACCTATGTCCTGGACCGGCGAGGCGCACTTTGATCGGGATCAAGATCGCCGAGCTTTACCGCCCTGACCAGCGCGCTATCGGAGGCTGCGCGGCGTCGGGGCGGTCCAGCCGCGGGCTTCGAGCTCGCGGCGGATCGCTTCGGGCATCTCGCGGCAGTGACAATTTTCGGCGTGCAGTGCGTGCCAGTTCAGCCGCTCCTCGAGCGTGGCGTCGCGCGGCAGCTTATGCAGCAGATGCCATTCGCGGTTGAGCTTCATGACGCACCTACCGCGCGGTGAGCACCGGCACCGGCGACCGGCTCAGGACCTCGCGGGTGACGCCGCCCAGCGCCCACTCGCGCAGGCGCGAGTGTCCGTAGGCGCCAAGCACGACCAGGTCGGCGGCGGATTTCTCCGCCTCGTTGAGGATGGCTGCTGCCGTATCGGTCCAGCCGGCGACCAGGCGGATTTCGGCGTTTATGCCGTGCCGGCTGAGGTAGCGGCCGATATCGTCACCCGCCGCCACACCGCGCTGCTCGCTTGCCCCGCCTTCCTCGATCACCGCCACGCAGACCTCGCTCGCCTGCCGCAGCAATGGCAGCGCGGCGGCAAGTGCGACGGCGGCTTCGCGGGTGTTCTTCCAGGCCACCAGCACGCTCGCGTAGGGCGCTGCCTTGTGGGCGGGCGGCACGAACAGGCAGGGCCGGCCGGACTCGAACAGCACCGCTTCCTCGATGCGATGCTGCCGCAACGGATCGCCATAGGGCCGGGTGCCGACGAACAGGTCGGAGAGCCGTACCTCGCTGGCGAGCGTAGTGCCGATCTGGCCGGGGAACAGGTCGAGGCGGCGCAGTTCGTGGTTGATGCCGGTGGCGGCGAACATCGGCACCAGCCGCCTGGTCACCGCAAGCGATTGTTCCACAGACTCCGCGATGAGTTGCTGGAGGTAGGACGAACCCGTCGGATCGGTGATGGTGAGGACTTCGGGCATTTCATGCACCTGCAGGCCGGTGAGGTGCGCATCGAGCGCACGGGCCAGTGCTGACGCATGGGCGAGGCGTGTAACGTCCTCGTCGGAGCCGGTGAGATGGACGGCGATGTCCTTGATCATGATGGTCTCCTCAGACAGGTAGCGGTACGGGCGCGAAATGCGCACCGATGAAGTACGGCCAGACGACCAGCCCGAAGAGGCCCATCCAGAAGTCGAGCTTCAGGTAGCCGATGGCGAACAGCCAGCCGGTGAACCAGAACGCTCCGAGCGAGGTATGCTGGGTGATGTGAATGCGCTCCATGGCGCCAACCTCCGGTTTTGGCGTCGCGAGACGCCGTTGAAGCGGTGACGTGCAGCACGCTCAATGCGACAGCAGGATCGGCAACGCCGCCCCACCCAGCACACTGCGGGTCGCGCCGCCGAGGGCAAACTGGCGTAGCCGGCTATGGCCGTAGCCACCCATCACCAGCAATCCCGCACCGCAGTCGAGCGCTGCATCCTGCAGGGCGTCGCCAACCGGCTGCTCGCCGCGTTCTATGCTCACCGACACCGCCGGAACGCCGTGCGCGACCAGAAAGCCGCGCAGGGCTTCGACCGACGCACCATCGATCGGCTTGTCGTCGGAGATCGACAGGATGGTGACATCGCCGGCCTGCCTGAGGATCGGCAGGGCATCGCGCACCGCGCGCGCTGCGGCTCGGCCACCGTCCCAGGCTATCGCGATGGTTCTCAGATGTGCTGTCGCTTCCTCGGCGGGAAACACCCAGACCGGACCACCGCTGCCGAACAGCACGGCCTCGACAATATCGCGCTGACTGGCATCGCCAGGCAGGGGCACGAAGAACGTATGATCGTAGGTCCGCGCAGCACGAGAATAGTGAGCCGGCGCATCGCCGAGGTGGCCGCGCCAGCGCCTGACCTGCAATGGCGCATTGAAGCGGCCGGCAAGCGCTCGAAGCTGTGCGCCGAGCCGGTCAGCGTTCGCTGCGCTCTTCTGCTCGGCCGCCGCGATCATGCCGGACACGTTGATCAGGCTGTTTCCGATGAATGAGTTGGCGGCCGGAATGTCGACCTCGTGCAGCACTGCCGTCATCGTCGCGCCAAGGCCCGCTGCGATGTCGAAGGCGCGCAGCAGCCCGGCGGCCGGGGTCGTGTCGGGCCAGGTGCTGATGGGCAAGAGGATCTCTGGAGCCCCCGGTTTCCGACCTGCGCCAGACTCTGTTGTAACATTCATCCTGCCGACCTCCACGGCGCTCTGCCGCGGGAGGATAAGGCGCCGCGCCACCCCCGTCGTCCTTGACGCAGGTCAAGCAGCCGCACGAACGGTTGCAGCGCCCCCGTCGGGGGCCATATCAGTGGGGTGATTTGGTTCGGCCTGGAAACAACCCATGGGTTCTGACGACAACGCGGCGATCGATCTCGTCGAGGATTTCGACCTCACACCTTGGAACACCATGGGCCTTGCCTCGCGGGCAGCCTTCGGTGCCGTGGTCGCGAGCACCGACCAGCTCGTCGCCCTCGCCGGGCGAGCGCGGGCGGACGGCGTCCCTTTCCACGTCGTCGGCCAGGGCAGCAACCTGCTGCTGCGGCCGCGTATCGACGGGATCGTCGCGGTGATGGCAACGCGCGGCGTCGCGGTTGACGACAGCGCGCCCGATGCCATCCTCGTCACCGCGCAGGCGGGCGAGAACTGGCACGGGCTGGTGGAACGGACCGTGACGCAGGGCCAACCGGGGCTCGAGAACCTTGCCGGCATTCCGGGCACTGTCGGCGCGGCGCCGGTACAGAACATCGGCGCCTATGGGCTGGAGCTCGCCGACCGGTTCCACTCGCTGCTCGCTTGGGACCTCGACGAGCGCCGCATCTGCCGCTTCGACGGCCCCGACTGTAGATTTGCCTACCGCAACAGCGTGTTCAAGGCATCGGCGGGGCGCTACGTGGTGCTGGAGGTGACCCTGGCCCTGCCCCGCGACTGGCAACCAGTGCTCGGCTATGCCGGGCTGCGCGAATTGCCGCCGGATAGCGATGCCGAGACCATCATGCGGCAGGTGGTGGCGATCCGCGCCTCGAAGCTTCCGGACTGGCGGCAGCAGGGCAATGCCGGCTCGTTCTTCCACAACCCCGTGGTCTCACCGGCGGTCGCGGACGCCATCGAGGGCGGTCCACGCTTCCCGCATCCGCACGGGGTCAAGCTGTCGGCCGCCTGGCTGATCGATGCCTGCGGCTTCAAGGGCTACCGTCTGGGCAATGCCGGCGTGTCGGACCGGCACGCGCTGGTGCTGGTGAACCGCGGCGGC
>CAMDAL010000082.1 GCA_945888565.1 Devosia equisanguinis
GGCGCGCAGCGTTTCGCGGATATCGCCGAGGCCATCGACGAGGCCAAGTTCGAGACCGCGGACGCCGCTCCAGAATTCGCCGGTGAAGAGCGTATCGTCGTCCGCCTTGAAGCGGCTGCCGCGGCGCGACTTTACCCAGTCGATGAACACCGCGTGGATGTCGTTCTCGAGGGTCTTGATGCGCTCCACGTCCTCCGGCTTTTCGGGCAGGAAGGCGTCGAGGGTCGACTTGTTGCGGCCCGACGTATGGACGCGGCGCTCCATGCCGAGCTTTTCGAGCGTGCCGACAAAGCCGAAGCCGGCGAAGATGACGCCGATCGAGCCGACGATCGAGGACGGATCGGCGATGATCTCGTCACCCGCCGTGGCGATGAAGTAGCCGCCCGACGCCGCCGCATCCTCGACGAACACCAGCACCGGCTTGCCGTTCTCGTCGGCGAGATCGCGGATGCGCTTGGCGATCAGACGCGACTGCACCGGCGAGCCGCCGGGCGAGTTGACGATGATGGCAACCGCGGGAGCCGCCTTGTTGGCGAAGGCGCGCTTCAGCAGCGGGGCGACGGACTCGATGTTGAGTCGGCCGGCACGCTGTTCGGCCGCGATGACGCCATGCAGCCGCACCACGGGGATCACAGGGCCGGACTGCCCCATCATCCGCTTCAGCCACGATCGCAAACCCATCGGCGCCCTCCTGAACGAAGGCAGATGTATGTGGGCGGGAGAGGATTTACCAGACCAGCCGGGCCGTTCCACGGAAGATGGCATCGAACTCCGGCTGGAACGTTCTGCCCTCCGGCTCGTGGAGGGCGCGGCTCGCCAGCAGGGTGAACGGCGCGCGCGAACCCTTGGTGCCACGGACCAGCACACGGGTCGCCGCCTCGCCTTCGCGCGGGATGAGTGGCAGCACCGTCACCGCGCCGAAGCGGGCCATGAAGGCAGGCAGCAACACCGGCAGGCTGGCTGCGGCGTGGATGAAGATCACTTCGCCCTCCGGCGCGGCGTGGGTCGCGGCCGTCTTGACCCAGAGGTCAAGCGCTTCGGGCGGCATGTGGCGGGCGGCGGAGGGCGCGGAGCCTGCCCGTGGGTCGAAGAAGGGCGGGTTGGCGATCACGGTATCGTAATGGTCCGACGGCAGACCGGCAGCGGCACGCGCCCCACCCTTGGCGGTCACATCGACGGTGAGCACCCTGCTCCGCACCCCGAAGCCATTGGCCTCGAGGTTGAGCGCGGCAATGGCGGCGGTCGGGGGATCGAGTTCGGCCAGCGTAGCGGTGGCATCCGCGAGGTCGGCGAGCGCCACCAGCGCCGCGGTGCCAACGCCGGAGCCGAGGTCGAGCAGCCGCTGCGTTGCAGCGCGCACGCTGGCGCCGAGCAGCACGGAGTCGAGCCCGGCGCGGAACCCCTTGTCGGGCTGCGACACATAGAGCCGACCGCCCAAAAAGGCGTCGCGCGTCAACGTTTGTTGTTTTACAAGATCGGGTGTGTGGTCTAGGGACATCGGGACCGGACTATAGGGCCTCAGCAGGGGCCCCTCAAACCGAGGAATTCATGGCTTTATCGGCGGCAGCGGCAAACGAGGCGGCGAGCGCGGGGGCGCTCGAACGGCTGGTCGATGCAACGCGTCCGGGCATGGAGCGCGTCAACGCCATGATCCTCGACCGGGCGCGCTCGCATGTCGAGCTTGTCCCGGAGATCGCCCGCTACCTGATCGATGCCGGCGGCAAGCGGCTTCGCCCGATGCTGACCATCGCCAGTTCGCAGCTGTTTGGCCGCACCAGTGGCAGCGAGGTGAACTTCGCCGCTGCCGTCGAATTCCTGCACAACGCCACCCTGCTCCACGACGACGTCGTCGACGAGAGCACGATGCGCCGCGGCCGGGCCGCCGCGCGGATGAACTGGGGCAACCAGGCAAGCGTGCTGGTGGGCGATTTCCTGCTCGGCCAGGCCTTCATGATGATGGTCGAGACCGGCAGCATTCCGGCGCTCGAAGTGATTTCCAAGGCCGCCACGGTGATCGCCGAAGGCGAAGTGCTGCAGCTGTCGAAGACGCGCGACCTGACGACCACAGCCGATGACTACAACGAGGTCATCCGCGCCAAGACGGCGATGCTGTTCGAGGCGGCGACCGAAGTGGGCGCCATGGCCGGCGGCGCCGACGCGACCGGACGCCGCGCGCTGCGCGACTATGGACGCGAGCTCGGCTACGCCTTCCAGCTGGTCGACGACGTGCTCGACTTCCGCGGCGAGGCCGGCATGCTGGGCAAGAATACCGGCGACGACCTGCGCGAAGGCAAGATGACCCTGCCGATCATCATGGCGCTGGCAGTAGCGAGCCCGGCCGAGCGCGAACTGATCGTCTCGGCGCTGGGCAATGGTCGAACCGGTGCTGCGGAAATCGCCGGGGTAATCGCCGTGCTGAACCGCCATGGCGCCCTCGACCGTACCCTGGAGCAGGCCAACACCCACGCCCGCCGCGCCCGCGAATCCCTGAAGTCCCTGCCGCCGAGCGAGATGAAGACGCTGCTCGGCGATGTGGCCGAGTTCACGGTGCTGCGGGCGTATTGAGGCTTTCGGCGCGTCGCGCCGTACCTACGCCGGCAACACCACCGGCGATGCGGAGACCCAGTAGGCCCGGTGCCGCTCGCGCAGGTCATGCGCTGCCTGGTGGGCGCGTGAGGCTGAGGCGAAGAGGCCGAAGACGGTGCCGCCCGAGCCCGACATGCGGGCCAGGATGCAGCCGTCGAACTGCGCCAGTTCACCGATCAACTCGCCGATGGCCGGCACCAGCGACAGGGCTGGCGGCTCGAGGTCGTTCCGCGTTTCGGCCAGCCAAAGGCCGAGTTGGGCGGGTCGCGTCAGCGGCACCGGCAGAGCCGGCAGCGGCGGATTCTGCCGGGATTGCAGGCGGCGGAACACATCGGCGGTCACCACCGGCACCAGCGGATTCACCAGCACGATATGGGTTTTCGGGAAGGCGCGCAGCGGGTGCAGGATTTCGCCCACCCCGCGTACTTCGAGCGGCCGTGACAGCAGGCAGGCCGGGACGTCGGCGCCAAGGCCGAGGGCCAGCGCGGACAGGTCGGCGAACTCGATCCCGGCGTCGCCGAGGCCCGCCATCAGGCGCAGGGCCGCAGCCGCGTCGGCGGAGCCGCCACCCAGGCCCGCCGCGACCGGAAGGTTCTTCACCAGCTCAAAGGCCAGCCCGGTCTCGACATGATCCGGCCAGCGGGCGCGGAATGCCGCGACGGCGCGCGATACGAGGTTGGAGTCGCCACTCCCCGCCGCCGCCGCGAACGGGCCGGTGACAGTCAGGCTGTCACGGCGGGCCGGGCGCGCCACCAGTTCGTCGGCCACGTCGGCGAACACCACGAGGCTCTCGAGCTCATGGTAGCCGTCGGGCCGGCGATTGGTGACGTGGAGGGCGAGATTGACCTTGGCGGGCGCCGCCTCGGCGTAGATCTCGTCCATTATTCGGCTGGGGCCGCCTGGGTCTCCGCGACCGGCCCGGGATCGGGTGTGGGCGGCACCGCATCGAGCCCGTCCCTGAGCTTGATCGCCACGCGCTCCTTCACCGCCCCTTCCTTGTCCACCGACGAGGCGATGTTCCACTGGAAGCGCGCTTCCAGCTTGCGGCCGGCCCGCCAGTAGGCGTCGCCGAGGTGGTCGTTGATCTCGGGGTCGGTCGAGCGCAGCTGCACGGCCAGTTCAAGCTGCTGCACCGCCTCGTCGAAGCGGCCGAGCCGGTAGTAGGCCCAGCCGAGCGAATCGATGATGTAGCCGTCGTTGGGGGCCGCAGCGACGGCGCGCTGGATCATTTCGAGCGCCGGCAGCAGGTTGGTGCCCTGGTCCACCCAGCTATAGCCGAGATAGTTCAGAACCTGCGGCTGGTTGGGGTTGAGGCTCAGCGCTTTCTTGAAATCGGCCTCGGCGTTCGGCCACTCCTTGGCGCGCTCGTAGGAGATGCCGCGGACGTAATAGAAGCGCCAGTCGGCCGGGCTCTCGCCACCGGACACGGCGAGCGCCTTGGTGTAGGTGTCGGCCGCCTCGGCGTATTGCTTGGCGCTGCGCTGCATATCGCCGAGCACCGAGAGCGCTTCGAGGTCATTGGGATTGGTGGCGACGATGTTGCCAAGCCGGCGCAGCGCCTCGTCGGGGTCGCCCAGCGCGTCGAGGTTCTCGGCGACCCGGACCACCGCCATCGGCTTCAGCGGCGAGTTGGCCGGCAGGTTGTCGTAGATCACGTTGGCAAGTTCGTGCTGGCCGGCCGCGTCGAGCATCTGGGCGTAGACCAGGTCGATCACATCGGCTGACGGATCGAGGTACATGCCCAGTTGCAGGAACACCGCGGCGATGTCGCCGGTGCCCTCGCGGGCCAGCGCCACGCCGATCGAGTGAAACAGTTCGGCCGCGCCGCCCTGAACGTTGGCGGCGAACGCGCCCGGCCGCTGCTTCAGGTCGATCTTTGCCTTCACGGCAGTGACCAGCGGGTGGCTCAGGCCCTGCGAGCCGTAGTCGGCCAGAACCTTGTCCGCCTCGTCGAAGCGGCCGGCATTGCCGAGCATGCGGGTGTAGGCCTCGACGATGCGCGCAACGTAGGGATCGGCCTCGTAGGCGCGCCTGCCGAACTCGAGTGCGTCGGCAGTGCGGCCGGAAACGTCGGCCATCAGCGCGCGGTGGAAGACGAGGAAGTCCTCGAGCCCGCCTTCGGCGATGCCATCGAGTTCCGCGTTGGCCTGCTGCAGCTTGCCATCGGCCGCCAGCGCCCAGGCGCGCAGCACGCTGCCGGCGATGCCGGCATAGGTGTCGCCCCCGACATCCTCCAGGGCGCGCACTGCCGCTGCGTAGCGCCGGTCCTTCAGCGCCTCGACGCCGAGCACCAGGGTCGCCAGATCGTTGGGCGAGCCGAGTTCCAGCAGGTGGCGGGCCACGCGGGCCGAATCAGTGATCTGCCCGGCCGCCGCATGGGCGATGAAGCTGCGCTCGACGAGGATCGGGTTGTCCCAGTCGCCGATCGCGGCATCGTTGAAGTAGCGGGCCGCATCTTCGGTGCGCATGTCGCCGAGCGCCTCGCGCCCGGCCAGGTAGTTGCCGGTCGTGGTCTGGCGGACGACATCGAACATCCCGCCCTCGACCGAGATCGCACCGCCGGTCGAAAGCGCGAGGACGAGGATAGCCGAGCTGAGGAGGCGGGCAGGATGGGTCACAGGCGGGCAAACTCCAAGGGTCCGAAACCGGACTTTGACGGGGCAAGATGGGCGATTTCGGGGCTGCGCCGCAAGGGGCGGCCACGATTGTGTGAGGGGATAGAGTTTTTGGTTTGTCGCGCTTTCGAACCGGAAAAGTCTGCGGCTTTCCCTGAAAGCGCTCCGGCTACATCCCGGCGTAGTTGGGTCCCGACCCGCCTTCGGGCGGTACCCAGGTGATGTTGCGCGCCGGATCCTTGATATCGCAGGTCTTGCAGTGGACGCAGTTGGCGGCGTGGATGCGGAACACCGGCTCGCCGCCCTCCTCCGCCACTTCGTATACGCCGGCGGGGCAGTAGAGCGGCGCCGGCTCGCCGTAGCACGGCAGGTTCTCGCGGATGGGGACGCTCGGATCGGCCAGCTTGAGGTGCACCGGCTGGTCTTCGTCGTGGCTCAGGTTGGCGAGGAAGACCGAGCTGTTGCGATCGAAGGTCCGCTCACCGTCGGGCCTGTCGTACTGCTTCGCCGGGGCGGCGCCCGAAGGCAGCAAGGTATCGGCATCGGCGTGGCGATGTTTCAGCGTGCCTAAGAGCGAGCGGCCGAACAGCGCTTCGCACCACATGTCGAAACCGCCCAGCATCACGCCGAGTACGGTCCCGGCGCGGCCCCAGAGCGGCTTGACGTTGCGCACCGGCTTCAGCTCGGCGCCGATGCCGGTCGCCAGCACGCGCTCATTGAGGCCGCTCAGCGTATCGTGCGCCCTGCCCTGCCCGATCGCCTCGACCACGGCGTCGGCCGTGGCAATGCCCGAGCGGATGGCGCTGTGGATGGCCTTGAGGGCAGGAACGTTCATGAAGCCAGCCGCGCAGCCGATCAGTGCGCCACCGGGGAAAGCCAGGTTCGGCACCGACTGCAGGCCGCCCGATGTCAGCGCGCGGGCGCCATAGCTCAGTCGTGTCGCGCCTTCGAGCAGCCGGGTGATCGAGGGATGCGCCTTGAAGCGCTGGAACTCGCCGAATGGGGAGAGGGTCGGGTCCGAATAGCTGAGGTGGGTGACGAAGCCGAGATACAGTTTCCGGTCCTGCGCGTGGTAGGCGAAGCCGCCGCCCGAGGTGTCGTCGTCGAGCGGGTAGCCGAGATAGTGGTCGATGCGGCCCGGATGGTGGCGGTCGGGTGCCAGCTCCCACACTTCCTTGATGCCGAGGCCGTAGAGTTGCGGCCCCGTTTCGAGCCCGAAGCGGGCGATGAGGCCCTTCGCCAGCGAGCCGCGCGCGCCCTCGCCGATCAGCGTGTACTTGGCCCGGAGCGCAATGCCGGCGGCATGGCTCGACTTGGGGTTGCCGTTGGCATCGAGCCCCAGATCGCCAGTGATGATGCCCTGCACTTCGCCCGCCTCGCCGGTCAGCACGTCGACCGCGGCCGTCATCGGGAAGATGTCGATGCCGAGGGCCTGCGCCTCCTCGCCGAGCCATTTCACCAGTTCGCCCAGCGAGATGATGACTGCGCCACGCACTTTCATCTGCGGCGGGATCATGGAATGCGGCAGCGCAAAATCGCCGGTCCGCGAGAGGAAATGGAACGTGTCCTCGGTCACCCAGGGGCCAAGCGGAGCGCGAGCCCGCCAGTCGGAAATCAGGGCATCCATGCCGACAGGGTTCATCACGGCGCCCGACAGGATGTGGCCGCCGAGTTCGGCCGACTTTTCCACAACGGTGATGGCGAGTTCGGGCGATTTCTGCTTGAGCCGGATGGCGGCGGCGAGCCCGGCCGGACCTGCCCCGACGATGACCACGTCGGTGTCGAGGATTTCGCGGGTTCCGGCGTCGGCCAATCTCGTCTCGTCCTCGTCTGGCGGGGGAAAGCCGGTTGTGACATAACAGGTTTCATGTCCCTCAATCGACCGCTAAATGAGGCTGAGCTCGTCGCGGCACTCGACTGGTATCGCGCCGTCGGCGTGGACCTGGCGGTGGGCGAGGAGCCGGTCGATCGCTTCGCCGCCTCGGCCGCCGCGCCGCGCCGCTCGTCGCCAATCCCCCCACCCGCCGGCGGGAATGCCGCGCCACGCATCGTTGCGTCGGCCCTGCAGCGCGGGGGCGAGACGCCGCCGCCGGCGCCTGCGATCATCACTTCGCTCACCGCCGACCCGGCCGAAACACGTGCCCTGGCAGCAGCGGCGCCGACGCTCGACGCCTTGCGCGCCGCCATGGACGCCTACGAGGGCTGCACGTTGAAGAGGCGGGCGACGCAGCTCTGCTTCGCCGACGGCAACCCCGAGGCGGAGATCATGCTGGTGGGCGAAGGGCCCGGCGAGCAGGAAGACCAGGTTGGAAAACCCTTCGTCGGCCGCGCCGGGCAACTGCTCGATCGCATGCTGGCCGCCATCGGGCTCGACCGCACCAAGGTCTACATCGCCAACATGGTGCCGTGGCGGCCACCGGGCAACCGCGACCCCTCGCCGGAGGAACTGGCGCTCTGCGCGCCGTTCCTGATCCGTCAGGTCGAACTGGTGGCGCCGAAATTCCTGGTGACGCTGGGGAACGTCCCGACCAAATCGCTGTTCCAGACCGGTAACGGCATCACCCGGATGCGCGGCCAGTGGAAGGAACTCGAGATCGGCAGCCACCGGGTCCGCTCGCTGGCAACACTGCACCCGGCCTACCTTTTGCGCACTCCGGCCAGCAAAGCGCTGGCTTGGCGCGACATGTTAAGCCTTAGGCAAGCAATCGAGGCGGAAAACTAGCCGCCGCTAACCTCACCCAGGTACGTGGGGCTGAAGGTGCAGCCCTGGGCTTCGAGCCGTTTGGCGACGGTGGGAAGGCGCGAGGCGATGCATGTGCCCTTCACCCGATCGAGGTCGATCCACCCTTGCTGCAGATGCCGAAGCCAGCCCTGGAAGAA
Organism: Devosia equisanguinis; assembly: GCA_945888565.1. Lineage (GTDB taxonomy): Bacteria > Pseudomonadota > Alphaproteobacteria > Rhizobiales > Devosiaceae > Devosia_A > Devosia_A equisanguinis_A. The sequence continues at coordinate 8,082 of CAMDAL010000082.1, forward strand.
CGAGAAGCGTGGAGCCGGCAGTTCGAGCGTGAAGCTTTCGCCCTCGACCTCACCGCCGGATAGGATGGTCAAGTGGCAGATCGAAGCAGCGCGACCGTCGATCAACGGCTGCTCGCAGTCGTTCGTTGAGTCGGTCGTCTCGATGGGCTCGAGCGCCTCGGCCTTCGGCACCTCGACGAGGACGACCCCCGGACGCGGTGCGGGCACACAGGCAAGCCCTGGCGGACACGCTCGGTAGACCCGGTAGAACCGGCCGCCGGAGCGCTCATCGAGGCGCACATAGACCCGCTCGACATTGTCGAGGACACCTTCGTGAAAGCAGTCCGTGCAAGTCCGAAGGAACCGGCGCTCGGAAAAGAACGTGGCCTGCAACGGTCGGGCGATATCGGTGAAGGCTTCGGGTCGGTCGAGGCCATAGTGCGCGAGCAGCATCGCCTCGGCGCGCGGCCGAACGCTGGTCTCGAAGTCGAAGGCCTCGACGAGTTCAATGCCCCCAACAATGCCGATGAGTGCGGCTATCACGGACAAAGCCTTGATGTCGTCGCGCCCTTCCAGGATCAATGGCCCATCACTTTCGGGCGGGCCCTGACGACGACTTAACGTCCTGAGGGTAGAATAATCTAGCAGCGTCGCCCATGCTGCCCGAATGCGGCCAGCTTCGGCAGGCAAGCGCGTCAACGCCGACAAGAAACGCAGAAAGCGCCATGTCCTCCGCACTGAAAATATACGCACTGTTCATTGGCTCGGCGCTCCTCATGTTCGGCGGTGGCCTGCAGGGGCTGCTGCTCTCGGTGCGCGGCGCCGAGGAAGGGTTTCCGCTTTATGCGCTGGGCCTGATCGGCACCGGCTGGTCGGTGGGCTTCGTCGCGGGTTCGATCACCGTGCCGATGCTGGTGAAGCGGGTGGGCCATATCCGCGCCTTCTCGATCATGGCGGCGATCGGCACGGTCACGATCCTCTGCAACCTGTTGCTGATCAACGACATCAGCTGGATTATTCTCCGGGCCTTTTCCGGCTTCTGCTTTGCCGGGGCGGCGATGATCGTTGAGAGCTGGCTCAACGAAGTGGCTGACAACCGCAGCCGGGGCACCATCTTTTCGGTCTACACCACCATCAACATGGCCGCCTCGACCATCGGGCAGCTGGCGATGTCGGTGACGGGCACCACCGGCTACATCCCGTTCGTTATCGGCGCCATCAGCTTCATTTGCGCCGTGCTGCCCTCGGCGATGACCTCGACGCCGCAGCCCCGGCCCATCGCTTCGGCGAAGCTCGACGTGGTGCTGCTCTATAAAACATCGCCGCTGGCGGTAATCGCGGCCTTCGCCTGTGGCATGGCCAACGGCACCTTCGGCACGCTGGCACCGGTCTATGGCTTCCAGCAGAACCTGCCGGCGAGCGAGATCGCCATGCTGTTCGCGGTGACTGCCATCCTCGGCGCCATCGCGCAGATCCCGGCGGGCCGCCTTTCGGACAAGATCGATCGGCGGCTGGTGATCGTGGCGCTGTCGGGCGGCGCCTGCGTGATCGGCTTCCTGACGGTGCTGATCAATCCCAATATCGACGTGCTGTGGCTGATGTTCGGGCTGTTCGGGCTTTATGGCCTCTGCGCCTATCCGCTTTATGCCATTGCCGTGGCCCACGCGAATGACTTCGCCAAGGATGGCGAGTTCGGGCGCGTCGCGGGCGGCATGCTGCTGGTACTGGGCACCGGGCTAGCGATCGGTCCGATCATCGGCAGCTGGGTGATGAGCAACATCGCGCCGGTGGGGCTGTTCATCGTCACCGCCACCTTCCACGGGGCGCTGGCGGTCACAGCGTTCCTGCGCATGCGCATCCGGCCGTTCCGGCAGGGCTGGCGCGTCCGCTTCCGGGTGATGGACGCCGAAAAACCGATCTCTCCGGGCACCGTGGCACTCGATCCGCGCGCCGATGAATCGCAGGAGAACCTGCCGCGGACGGAGTCCCTGCGCCCGGCCGGACAGCCTGCGGCGGCAGCCCCGGCGGCTGCTCCTGTCGCAGCGGCGGCAGCCGAAAGCGAGGTCGAGATCATCGTGCCCGATCCCATCCAGCCGGTGGTGGTCGTCGAGACGAACCGGCAGGCAACGGAGCCGGTCGATGAAACGCCGGCAGCAGCTGAGGCGGGTGCCGAGGTCAGCGGAGAGCCCTCGGCCGAACCGGCCGCGGGGGCGGAGGCCGATGGCGCCATCAAGCCCAAGCCCGAAAGCTGAGGCGGCGAGACGCGCGATGAAGGAAAAGCCGATCCGGGTGAAGCTCGACCGCAAGCAAACGGCGCCGCGCAACCTTGCGGCGAAGTCCCTGGCGGAGGGCCTGTTCAAGCCCAAGGTGGAACCTGATCCCAAGGGCTATCGCCGCAAGGCGAAGCACAAGGTCGATCCGGTGGCAAAGGCGGTTGCGGACGAAGAGTGAAGGTGGGTTCTGCAAGGCAAAGCGCCTGTTGCTCCCCCCTCCACCAGCCTCCGCCTGGTCCCCCTCCCCCGCAAGCGGGAGAGGCTACGATGTGGGCCGCACGGTAGACTGAACGCCCATCCTCTCCGCTCGCGACAGACGAATGCGGTGAGGGAAGCAACAGCCACTTCCCCATCCTTGTCACTGACTGCCTCAGAACAGGCTCATCTGCCCGTCGTCTACCGTGGGGTGCTGGAACAAGTCCGTCCGCAGCGGCGGCAGCGGCTTGTTGAGGCCGTAGCGTTGCTTTGCCATGTCGAGCCGCTGGCGGAGCAGCACGGCATAAGGGCCCTCGCCGACGAAGCGGGTGCCGAAATTGGGGTCGTTGTCCTTGCCGCCGCGGGTGTCGCGGACCAGGCTCATGACATGGCTGACCCGGTCGGGGAAGTGCCGCAGCAGCCACTCGCGGAAGATGTCGCGGACCTCGCCGGGCAGGCGCAGCAGGATGGCGGTCGCGTCGCGCGCGCCCTGCGCGGCGGCGGCATCGAGGATGCGCTCGAGCTCCATGTCGTTGATCGCCGGGATCATCGGGGCCGCCATCACCACCGTCGGGATGCCGGCCTCCGATAGCAGGCGCACCGCCTCCAACCGCTTCTCCGGCGTCGAGGCGCGTGGCTCCATCTTGCGGCTGAGGATATGGTCCATGCTGGTGATCGACAGCGCCACGCGCACCAGGCCCTGCTCGGCCAGCGGCTTCAGCAGGTCGAGGTCGCGCACCACCAGCGCCGACTTGGTGGTGATGGTCACCGGGTGGCGGGTCTCCAGCATCACTTCGAGAATACCCCGGGTCAGCCGGTGCTGGCGCTCGGCGGGCTGGTAGGGGTCGGTATTCGTCCCCATGGCGATGGGTTTGGGCCGGTAGCGCTTGTCCGAGAGCTCCTTGCGCAGGGTCTCGACGGCGTTGGCTTTGATGTAGATGTCGCGCTCGAACTCCAGCCCGGCCGAGTGGCCGAGATAGGCATGGGTGGGGCGCGCAAAGCAGTACGAGCAGCCGTGCTCGCAGCCGCGATAGGCGTTGATCGAGCGGTCGAAGCCGATATCGGGGCTTTCATTGCGCGTGATGATGGTGCGCGCCCGTTCGGTATGCTCGATGGTTTCGAAGGGCTTCAAGTCCTCGACCTTCCCCCAGCCGTCATCGAAAACCTCGCGGCTCTCGCGGTTGAAACGGCTGCCGCGATTGGTCTGCGCGGCGCGACCGCGATTGGTCGCGGGATCGACGAAACGGCGCGCGATCAGGTCGGCATCACGGGTGCCGCTCAGCTTTTCGAGCTGTTCGAACGAAGGGGCCACATGCATCGCCATCGCAAGTCTCCTGACGATCCGGATCGACTCGATACCGGATCAACGTGCGAACAGAGATAGCAGTTGCGTGAGAACGAAACAAGAACATTGGTGCGGGGATAAGTTTCTGCGATGACGGGTTCCACTCGAAGCGGACGGCCCCCTCCCATCCTCCCCCATGAAGGGGGAGGTGAAGAGGGCGTTCGTTGGCACGTCATTGAAGGGATCGCGACGCGGCACCTCCCCCTTCATGGGGGAGGCTGGGAGGGGGTCGTCCCGGCCGGTTGTGGGCTTAGCCGGCCACTTTCGAGAAGTCCGCCACCTGCCGCATGGTGTCGCGGAGCTTGGCCAGCAGGTTCAACCGGTTGGCGCGGACGGCGGCGTCCGGATCGTTCACCAGCACGGCCTCGAAGAAGGCATCGACCGGGGCGCGGAGGGTGGCGAGTTCGGCGATGGCCGAGCGGTAGTCGTTGGCCGCGACGCGGGTGGCGACGGCGGCATCGACCTTGGCCACGGCGTCGGCGAGCGCGATCTCCGTGTCGAGCTTGAGCGCGGAGCCGGTCACCGGGTCGGCGTACTGGCGACCGTCCTTCTTTTCCTCGGCGGCGAGGATGTTGGCGGCGCGCTTGTAGCCGGCCAGCAGGTTCTTGCCATCTTCGGAGCTGAGGAGCGCCGACAGGGCTTCAACGCGGCGGGTGATTTCGAGCAGGTCGTCGCTCTCTGCCCCGATTACCGCATCGACGAGGTCGTGGCGGGCGCCGGCCTCGCGCAGCGTAACCTTGAGGCGATCATGGAAGAAGGCCAGCAGGTCGTTGGAGTCGAGATCGCCGGCCAGCTGGTTGCGCGGGTCAGCGCTGTCGCCGACATGCTGGTCGCGCCGGATGAACCAGGAGGCCTGGAACAGCGGCAGCAGCGGCAGGGTCACGGCGTTGTCGACAAGGATACGGATCACGCCCAGA
>CAMDAL010000083.1 GCA_945888565.1 Devosia equisanguinis
ACCGGCCTCCAGCTTGGGCACCTCCACCGCGGGCCGATCGGCAACCGCAATCGCCTCCGGCACGCCGGTGCTGTCGACGAGCACGGCCGGCGCCGCCCCTGGCGCACCAGGCGAAATCACCAGCGCGCTGAAATCGCCGGCGTTCAGCCGTTTCCGCACCACCGCCTGCACGTCATCGCGGGTCACCGCCACGAGCACCGGGTCGTCTCCGAGCCCATAGAAATCCGGCCCGAGAAGTCCGAAGCGCTCCACCAGCACCTGCGCCCGCGGCAACAGGGCCTCGGTCGACACCAGCCGCCCCAGCAACACGTTCGAGCGCGCCCGCTCGATGTCCTCGCCACTGAGTTCGCTCGCCACAAACCGGTCCAGCGCCGCACGCAACGCCGCCTCCAGGTCCGCCGCCGCCACTCCGTTTGCCGCCGTCACCATCACGCTGAACTGACCGCCGAGCCGCATCGCGTCCCAGTATGCCGATGCCGACGTTGCCAGCCCTGAGTTGACCAGTTCCTGCCGCAGCAGCCCATAGTCCGGATTGCCCAGCAGGTCCGCCGCCAGCCCCAGCGCCGCGCTCTCTGGCGTCCCGATGGCGGGTCCCGCCAGCGACAAGTTGATCATCGGCGTCACCACCTTGTCCGTGGTTTCGATCCGCGCCCGCACCGGCGCCGGCGCCTCGGCCACCGGAACCTCGACGTCATCCCCGCTGGGTACGAGCCCGAACGTCTCGCCGATCATCGCCCTCACCGCCTCGACCTCGAAATCGCCCGAGATGGCGAGGATCGCGTTGTTGGGCACATAGTACCGCGCAAAGAACGCCCGCACGTCCTCGAGCGTCGCCGCATCGAGGTCGGCCATCGAACCGATCGTCGCCTCCGCATAGGGGTGCGGCGCCGGGAACAGCGCGGCCCGCAGCGCCACAGCTCCGCGCTGTCCGGGCGCATCCAGCACGTTCTGCCGCATCTCGTTCTTCACGACATTGCGCTGCAGGTCGAACTCCTCCTGAGTCACGTCACCGCCGAGATTGGCCATACGGTCCGCTTCCACCGACAGCATCACCGGCAGCGCCGAGGCCAGACCACCGGTCACGTAGGTCGTGCCGTCATCCCCGGTGAAAGCGTTGTTGGAGAGCCCGAGCGCCGAATAGGTCTCATCGAACCGCGGATAGTCCGGCGTGCCCGAAAACATCAGGTGCTCGAACAGGTGGGCGAAGCCGCTCCGTCCCGGCGGCTCGTTCATCCCGCCCACCCGATAGGTCAGCGCCAGGCCGACCTTCGGCACCTTGTGATCGGGAGAGAGCAACACCTCCAGCCCATTCGGCAGGGTGTACTGCACCACCTCCGGCACGTCCTGTGCCCGCGCCATCCCGGCGGCGCACAGCAACATCAGCAATCCGGCAAAATATCTGCGAAGGCGCATGAAAGAACGACCTGCTCTGGAACAACGATCTGATGAATGGGCGCTACTCATGCCACCCCGGAGGGCGCCCGTCCAACCGATAGCCGGCGGGCCTGCCCATCCGGCGAGGTCCGTCCGGATGGAAACCCCGGCTTGTGCCTGCTATGACGTGTCCGTTCAGCCTGGCAGAATTAAGGATGCCATGAGCACCGATACCCCGACCCGCCCCAAGACGAGTACGCGCACCAAGGTCGCGCGCCCGCCGTTGCACAAGGTCATCCTCGTCAACGACGACTTCACGCCGCGCGAGTTCGTCGTGCGGGTGCTGAAGGCCGAGTTCCGCATCACCGAGGATCAGGCCAACCGGATCATGGTCACCGCCCACACCAAGGGTTCGTGCGTTGTCGCGGTGTTCACCCGGGAGGTCGCGGAGACGAAGTCGAACCGCGCCACCGAGATGGCGCGGAGCGAGGGCTTCCCGCTGCTCTTCACCACAGAACCAGAAGAGTAGTCAGCCGGTTACGCAACGACCCTGATTCCCTGCGCTAGACCAGAAGCGCGATGCCCATCGCCATCAGGATCAGCACCAGGATGATGCCGATCACCATGAGGCCGAACACGAACTTGGCAGCAGTGGCGGCTCCGGCAGCGACCCCGGTGAACCCCAGCGCGCCGGCCACCAGCGCGACCACGATCAGCAAGATCAGCAAGTTCAGCATGAAGGCCTCCAGTTGTTCTGCCCGCGGAAACGACCGGCATGCCGCAGCGGTTCCGCGTTGACGCCGCGCGTCCCCGCCGCTACCCAACCCGCGTAGCCAGCCAGCCCAGCGCCAGCCAGCGATCCCCCAGATCCTGACCGAGCGCCCCATGCATCTTCCTCCCGCCACCTGGTTCGACCCCAACCGCGCCGCTCCCCTCGAGCACCAGCAGCTGATCGGGCGCCTCGCGGACCAGAATGTCGTGTTGCTCGGCGAAACGCACACCCGCTACGACATCCACCGCTGGCAGTTGGCGGTCGCCACCGCGCTGCATGCCCACCGTCCCATCGCCATCGGGTTCGAGATGTTCCAGCGCCGTCAGCAGGGCGTGCTCGATGCCTTCCTGTCCGGCGCCTATGCCAGCCGGGCCGAATTCCTCGAAGCCGCCGAATGGGGTGAAGTCTGGCGCTACGACGCCGCGCTCTACTGGCCGATCTTCGATTTCTGTCGCGAGGCCGGCGTGCCCATGTTGGCGCTGAACTGCCGCCGCCCGCTTGTTACCAGGGTCGGCAAGGAAGGCTGGGACGCCATCCCCGTCGAGGAGCGTGACGGACTGACCCCGGCCAAACCCGCCATCCCCGCCTATCGCGACTACCTCGCCCGCGTCGCCGGTCCATCGGGCCGCCCATCGGCCCCCGCCACCATCGACCGCTTCGTTCGCGCCCAGCAAACCTGGGACCGCGCCTTCGCCCAGAACATCGCCCGTGCCCTCGACCGCCCGGAGCCGCCATTGGTCGTCGGCATCATCGGTCGCGGCCACCTGGAATACGGCTACGGCACCCCGTGGCAGTTGGCCGACCTTGGCGTCGACAAGGTCTCTATCCTGCTGCCCACCGACACCGATTTCGACCCGGTCCGCGACCCGGCCATCGCCGACGCCCTCTACCGCCTCCCGCCGGACCTCGGCGCATGAAAAAGGCCCGGCGCTCGCGCACCGGGCCTTCAGCAATTCGGCCGGGATCAGTTGGCCCAGGTCGTGTACCCAAGCTTCATTGTCGTGCCCATGAAGCCATTGACGCGGAACTGCGAAATGCGGCCCTGGTTGGTCTTCACGCACACATAGGTTCCGACCGGGATATCGGCGAGCGGAACGTTGTCGCCGCTGAAGCTCTCGGCTGCACAGCCCGCATAACCACGATTGCTGCCGTCGCCGACCGCGATCGTCGCACCGTTCCGCGGCGTGATATACTTCTCCACCGCCGTCACGGCCTGGTACCAGATATCCACCCCACCACCGCCAACCGTACCGTTGTCGAGGTTGGCCGTGAAGGTCTGCTGCAGGTCGATCGGACCGGTCGAGAACGTCACGGGCGTCTCCGGGAAAATGATCACCGGCGGCAGTTCGATCACCGGCGGCTCGATCACCGGCGGGGCACCGACATAGATCGAGAAGCTCGAGGTCTTGTTGTTGATGGATGGCTGCAGAGACGCGGTGTCGGTGGTGATGTTCTTGCACACGCCCGTCAGGTTCGGACCATCGCACAGCATCGCCTTGGCGCCACCGTTCAGCTCGATCGACGAGATCTTGTTGTTGAACGTGGCGTTCAGCGCATTGCGGATACCAACGCCGACGCACAGGTCGTCACCGTTGAAATTGTTGCCCGTGTAGAGGCAGGCCTCCGCGGCGGCCGGCGGAGCCGGTGGTGCGGGAGGCATCGGAGCATCGCCGCAGTTGATCGACAGGCTCGGACCGCCGGGTCCGACCACAAAGCCGAAGCTGCAGTCGGGATTGCTCCCGCCGCCCTCTTCCATGTCCTCTTCTTCGTCCTCGATCGCCGTGAGGAAGTTCGCGCTCACCCAGCCATCCGGGCCGTCATGCTCGACGAAGCAGAAATTCGACGGCGCGCACTCGGTCACGTTGACGATCTCGCCAGCGGTCAGTTGATCGACGATGCCGAAGCTGGTCCCCGGACCGGTACGGACATTCACTGCCGATTTGGCGGCCGCCTCGACGGCGAGCACGCTTCCGGCGCTGAGCAGGCAGGCGGCGAATGCAGCTGCCCCAACTATTGTTTTGCTGATGGACATTTCCCTCATCCCTTCCCTCCGGCGAAAGCGAAACGCCCCGCAGGCCCCGGAACATGGCCAGAAATCACCTGAACGGCCGCTGAACCCCGCGTTTATTGAGGATTGCGCAATCCGATCGCCATAATATGGTCAACCGAGGCCTTCACATGCGCTCACAGTTTTGTCAGACCGCGCGTCGTTCATCTGGCAGTCAGGTACAGTACCGTTACTGCAACGACAAACGCGTCATCTCCCGGAATCCGGCTCACAGCGCCAGGTTCCGACCCGAAAAAACCCTTGCCCGATTCCGGAGTTGCAATGCGCCTGCCATTGACCCTCAAGATCCTAGCTCTCGTCCCCGCCTTCCTCGCTCCCCTCGCGCTGCCGGCCGTCGCTGGTCCGAGCGAGAATGCCCTCCTCGCCAAGTATGCCGGCAACTGGCGCGGCACCGGCGAGGTTACCGGGCCGAACGCTGGTTCAGTCGTCTGCCGTCTCAGCTTCCAGCCCGCCGACTCTGGCGCTGTCTCCTACTCCGGCCGCTGCTCGTTCGGCGCGGGCGGCTACAGCTTCCGCGGCGCCATGGCCTACGACGATGCGAACAAGCGTTTCTTTTCGCAGTCCAGCGTCCAGGGCAAGCAGGTGAGCACGACCGGCAAGAAGTCGGGCAACACCATCACCTTCGCATCGTCGCTGGACACCGAGCATGGCGCCGCGACCTCGAGCTTCTCGCTGGCCGGCAACGCCATCAAGATGAGCTTCAAGGTCGTCGACAAGAAGGGCCGGGCCACCGCTTCGGCCATCAGCTTCGCCAAACAGTAAGTCAGCTCGACGCCACCGCTGAATCCGAGCCCGGTGCCCTCAAAGGCGCCGGGCTCTTCGTTTACGTCGCCGAAAGACGGGTGGAGCGATGGTGGCAGGGTCCCCAAGAGCCGGCGCGCCCATGACCGCTTCCACCACCGACGCCGTCCGCGCCCCCTTGCGCTCAAGCTCCAGCCCGATGGTCCATGCCCTGGTCGCGTTCATCGCGCTGGCCACGGTGGCGTTTCACCTGTCTGGCCCACTCGGCCCCGACGTCTCCTGGCTGATCACCGTCTCCGAACGCATCCTCGATGGCGGTCGGCTCTATATCGACATCCTCGAGCCCAACCCGCCGATGGCCGGCTATCTCTACATGCCGCCGGTGCTGCTCGCCCGGGCGCTGGCCCTGCCGCCCGAGCCGCTGGTAGTCCTCTGGACCGTCGGCTTCGGCCTCCTGACGACCGGCTACGCCGCGCGCCTCGTCGTCGAACATCGCCTGATCGCCCGCCCCGAGCTGTTCTGGCCGGTTGCCCTCCTGCTCTTCCTCTCCGCCTGGGGCGAGGACTTTGCCCAGCGCGAGCACTTCGCTGCCATGGCCGGCCTGCCGCTGGTGCTCGCCCTCGCCCTGCGCGCCAGCGGCATCCGTCCTGCGCGCCATGTCTGGATCGTCGCGGGCATCGCTGGCGGCTTCATGCTCGCCATCAAGCCGCACTTCGCCCTGCCCATCCTGCTCGGCGCCCTCTACGTCGCGTGGCAGCGTCGCTCGATCCGGCCCGTCTTCGCCCCGGAAATGTGGCTGGCCGGCAGCCTGTTCCTCGCCTTCTGCGCCGCGACACTGCTGTTCTATCCGGCCTTCCTCAGCAACATCCTGCCGGTGGCGACCGCCGTCTACATCCCTGACCGCCGCGGGCTCTGGGTCCTGCTGAGCATCCGGCCAGCCGTCTACTTCGAGGCCATCCTGCTGATCGCGTTGATCGGTTTCCGCCAGCACATCCGAATGAGCCCGCTGCTCGGCGTCATGTTCGCCATGTCGCTCGGCTTCTTCCTCAGCTATCTCGCCCAGGGCAAGGGCTACACCTACCAGATCCTCCCCGGCGTCGCGCTGATCGGCGCCTTCGTGCTCGTCGCATTCTCCGAGCGCCGTGACGGCCCCGCCCGCCCCATCGACGCCGTCCTGCCCGTCGCCGCCGCGGCAATCCTCGCGATCATGCCAATGATCGACGACGTCGCCCAATGGCAGAAGCGGCAGCCGCTGGTTGACGCCGTCCGGCCCTATGGCGACGGCCTGCGCATCGCCAACATCACCCCCGACCTCACCGTCGGCAGCCCGCTGTCACGCGTCGTGCACGGCGAACTGGTCAACTCTCCGCCCAGCCTGCTGATGAGCATCAGCGCCTGGCGCCTGCGCATGGAGCGCCACCCTGATCCGGCGTGGCGCGAAAAGATCGACGCGTTCGAGGCCGCCGAGCGCCTCCAGCTTCGCGCCGACCTGCTCGCCCGCCCACCGGATATCGTCGTCAGCTCGCGCGATGGCTTCGACTGGCTGGAATGGGCAGCCAGCGATCCCGACCTCGCAGCTATCCTCGCGCGCTACGAGCAGTTCGCCACCGTCTGGTTCGACGGCTACGAACTGGTACTCCTCCGACGCCCCGGCCTCGCGCCAGCAACCTAGCCGGCCCGCGCATAGCGCTCCTTGGCCTTCTCCCGCGCCAGCGCAATCAGCACCTCGCGGTCACGCTTTGGCGCATCGGTCTCGAGCTCCTTGAGCATCCGCCTGACAACCTTCTCGATATCGTCGACAGCCGCGTAGAATGCCGTCTCGTTGGCCTTGCTCGGATGCGTATAGCCCGAGACCTTGCGAACAAACTGCAGCGCCGCATCCCGCATCTCGTTGCTGCTCGCCGGCGGCTCGAAATTGAACAGCGGCTTGATGTTCCGGCACATGGCGGCCTCCCCAGCTACAACCTGATCCATAGCCTCCGATACTCGACCAGTGCCTGACCGCGAGCAACACTTGTCTAGGAGCTTTGTGCACTGCAGCTTGGCATCTGGTGCTGGGATTCCGCTGCCGAGCGTTGGAACAACTCGCATGCGAGGCGTATACATACCTCCGCTTAAGGTGGGAAAGCGATGATCGTAGCAACGCGAAAACTGGTCATCACCGGCAGCCCGCCACAGACAGTGGAGGTGCGCGTGAATGCCCCCGAGCCTTCGGGCCTGGCCTGGAAGTGCGCATTCGAGATCGTTTGGCCCGGCACTACCGACAGAAGCCACGTCATGGGTACGGACGGCATTCAGGCACTGAACTTGGCGCTTCAAAGTGTGACCGCCCACCTCTACATGAGCTCGTACCACAAGCAGCAGTTGTTGGTGTGGCAGGAGGCCGGGGCGGGATATGGCTTTCCGTTGCATCCCAAATCGCGGGATCTCGCTATCGGCGATGACCGACTGATGTATTCAGGCGCGCTGGCCGGTTGACCTTCGTCAAGCCCGGCCCGCCGGTCTCGCGCTATTGCCTCGGTATCTCTGGTAAACCTCGCGGAGCATGCTCGATGCGAATCTACGTCCTGCTCGCCCACCCCGACACCGACAGCTTCAACGGCGCCATCGCCGACGCCTACTGCGCCGCCGCCACCTCTGCCGGCCACGAAGTCCGCCGCCAGAATCTCGGCGAACTCGACTTCGACCCTATCCTCCACCACGGCTATCGCCGCGTGCAGCCGCTGGAGAACGACCTCATCGCCGCCCAGGCCAACCTCAGCTGGTGCGAGCGCTGGGTCATCATCTATCCAGTCTGGTGGGGCAACGTGCCCGCGCTGCTCAAGGGCTTCTTCGACCGCACGCTCTACTCCGAGTTCGCCTACCGCTATCACGACGACGACCCGTTCTGGGACAAGCTGCTGAAGGGCCGCGAGGGGCACATCATCACCACCTGCGACGCGCCCTCGGCTTACCTGTGGGTCCAGTACCGCAATGCCGACATCAACGCGGTGCGCAACGCCACCATGGAGTTCTGCGGCATCAAGCCGGTCAAGGTGACACGCATCGACCGGGTGAAGTACCTCGACGACGCGGCCCGGCAGAACTGGCTCGACCGCATCGCCAAGACCGTATGACCAAGAGCGTCTGACAGAGGAGCGCGGCTCCCAGCTATAGTGGGCGCAGAATCATCTGCTCAGGCAAGCCCGTGGAAACCGCCCTCTATGAACCCGTGAAGCGCTTCCTCGAAGCGGCTGGCTACGTCGTCAAGGGCGAGGTCGGCAGTTGCGATCTCGTCGGCATCGCCGAGGGCGAGGTGCCGCTCGTCGTGGTCTGCGAACTCAAGCAGAGCTTCAACCTCGAGCTGATCCTTCAGGCCGTTGATCGCCAGACGCACAGCGACGAGGTCTGGATAGCGGCCCGCACCTCGCTGCGCGGCAAGGGCCGCGAGAGCGATCGCCGCTTCCGCGACGTCCGCCGCCGCCTCGGCCTCGGCATGTTGGGCGTGGGCAGCGACACTATCGAGGTCTTCGTCAGCCCGGTGGCCCCGCTGCCCAGGAAGAACGCGCGCAAGCGTATCCGCCTCGTCGAGGAACATCGCCGCCGCAAGGGCGACCCGACTTCCGGCGGCAGCACCCGCAAGCCGATCATGACCGCCTACCGTCAACAGGCCCTCGCCTGCGCCGCGGCCCTCCGCGATGGTCCGCTGCGGCCGCGCGACCTCAAGTCGACCACCCCCATCGCCGCCAAAATACTGCTGCACAATGTATATGGCTGGTTCGACCGCATCGATCGGGGCGTTTACGCCCTGAACAGCGCCGGTCAACAAGCGCTGGAGCGCTGGCCGGCCGGCACCTGGTCCGATCGGCCCTCGGCGCCCCCATAGCCACCGGAGTTGTGAGATGTATCGCCCCTTCATCGCCATCGCCGGCCTCCTTGGCGCCCTCGGCGTCGCCACTGCTGCCTCAGCGAGCCATGGCGGCGACACCAATCTCGCCATCGTGGCGAACTTCCTGCTGTTCCACGCCGCCACCCTGATCGGGCTCAGCCTCGTCCCACGCTCCCGCTTCGTGACGATCGCTGGCTACGTCCTGCTCCTCGGCCTAGCCCTGTTCTGCGGCGACCTCGCGATGCGCAGCGCCACCGGCAACGCCCTCTTCCCGATGGCAGCGCCCATCGGCGGCGGCAGCCTGATCCTGGGCTGGCTGCTGGTCGCCGCAGCGGCGCTGTTCACACGACGCGCGTGAGACTTCCTGCCGGGGGTTCCCTTCCCCGACAGGTTCGGTTACAGAGCCCGCTTAGCCCATAGATTCCGACGCAATGACCCGCAGCCGCGGGTCTTTCCGCGCGCGCCCACATGCCGAGGCCCGAAAAGTTGCAGACTTTTCGGACAAAGCCGAAGGCCAAGCAAAGACGAGCAGGTCCATGCCAAAACGCACCGATATCAAGTCGATCCTCATCATCGGTGCGGGGCCGATCATCATCGGCCAGGCCTGCGAGTTCGACTACTCCGGCACCCAGGCCTGCAAGGCGCTGCGCGACGAGGGCTACCGGATCATCCTGGTCAACTCCAATCCGGCGACGATCATGACGGATCCGGATCTGGCGGACGCGACCTATATCGAGCCGATCACCCCCGAGATCGTCGCCCAGATCATCGAGAAGGAGCGCCCGGACGCGCTGCTCCCGACGATGGGCGGCCAGACCGCGCTCAACTGCGCGCTCAGCCTCAAGAAGATGGGTATCCTCGACAAGTTCAACGTCGAGATGATCGGCGCCGATGCCGAGGCCATCGACAAGGCTGAGGACCGTGAACTCTTCCGCGACGCCATGAAGAAGATCGGGCTCGAAACCCCGCGCTCCATGCTCGCGCACAACACCATCGAAGCGCTGCAGGCGCTCGAGGTCATCGGCCTCCCCTGCATCATCCGTCCGTCGTTCACCCTTGGCGGCACCGGCGGCGGCATCGCCTACAACAAGGAAGAATACCTCGCCATCGTCGAGACCGGCGTCGACGCCTCCCCGACCGACGAAGTGCTCATCGAGGAGAGCGTGCTCGGCTGGAAAGAGTACGAGATGGAGGTCGTTCGCGACAAGAACGACAACTGCATCATCGTCTGCTCGATCGAAAACCTCGACCCGATGGGCGTCCACACCGGCGATTCGATCACCGTCGCCCCGGCGCTGACCCTCACCGACAAGGAATACCAGGTCATGCGCGACGCCTCGATCGCGGTGCTCCGCGAGATCGGCGTCGAGACCGGCGGTTCGAACGTCCAGTTCGCCATCAATCCGGCTGACGGCCGCATGATCGTCATCGAAATGAACCCGCGCGTCTCGCGCTCCTCGGCGCTGGCGTCGAAGGCCACCGGTTTCCCCATCGCCAAGGTCGCCGCCCGCCTTGCAGTCGGCTACACGCTCGACGAGCTCGAGAACGACATCACCGGCGGCGCCACCCCGGCCTCGTTCGAGCCGACCATCGACTACGTCGTCACCAAGATCCCCCGCTTCGCCTTCGAGAAGTTCCCGGGCGCCGACAAGCGCCTGACCACCTCGATGAAGTCCGTCGGCGAGGCCATGGCCATCGGCCGTACCTTCCAGGAATCGCTGCAAAAGGCCCTGCGCTCGCTCGAGACCGGCCTCACCGGCCTCAACGAGATCGGCATTCCCGGCTACGAGGCCGGCGCCCAGGAAGACGACAACGAGAACGCCGTCTTTGCCGCCGTCTCCACCGGCACCCCCGAGCGCCTGCTGCACGTCGCCGAAGCCATGCGGCTCGGCTTCTCGGTGGAAGATATCCACGACGCGTCCAAGATCGACCCGTGGTTCCTCGAGCAGATCCAGGGCATCGTCGACACCGAAAAGCAGGTCCGCGAGTTCGGCCTCCCCGACGACGCGGCCAACCTGCGCCGCCTCAAGTCCATGGGCTTCTCGGATCGTCGGCTCGCCGACCTCGCCAGCAAGCAACCCAAGGATGTGCGCGCCCTGCGCAAGAGTCTGGGCGTCCGCCCCGTCTACAAGCGCATCGACACCTCCGCTGCCGAGTTCGCCTCCCCCACCGCCTACATGTACTCGACCTACGAATCGACCTTTGCCGGCGCCGTCGAGGACGAGGCGCGCCCCTCCGATCGCAAGAAGGTCGTCATCCTCGGCGGCGGCCCCAACCGCATCGGCCAGGGCATCGAGTTCGACTACTGCTGCTGCCATGCCAGCTTCGCGCTCCGCGATGCCGGGTATGAAACCATCATGGTCAACTGCAATCCCGAGACCGTCTCGACCGACTACGACACCTCCGATCGCCTCTATTTCGAGCCGCTCACAGAGGAAGACGTTATCGAAATCCTCGAGACCGAAAAGCAGAACGGCACGCTGCACGGCGTCATTGTCCAGTTCGGCGGCCAGACTCCGCTGAACCTCGCCGATGCCGTCGAGCGCGCTGGCGTGCCCATCCTCGGCACCCAGCCCGGCTCCATCGATCTAGCCGAAGACCGCGACCTGTTCTCGAAGCTCATCAGCCGCCTCGAACTGGCCCAGCCCAAGAACGGCATCGCCTCCTCGCTCGAGCAGGCCCGACTCGTCGCCGAGCGCCTCGGCTATCCGCTGGTCATCCGCCCGTCCTACGTGCTGGGCGGCCGCGCTATGGCCATCGTTCACTCGCCCAACGAATTCGAACGTTACGTGCAGGACACCCTCACCGGCCTCGTGCCGCCCGACATCCTGATCCGCTACCCCAACGACAAGACCGGCCAGATCAACTCGGTCCTCTCCGACAACCCGCTCCTCTTCGACGGCTACCTCAGCCGCGCCATCGAAATCGACGTCGATGCCCTCAGCGACGGCAAGGACGTGTTCGTATGCGGCATCATGGAGCACATCGAGGAAGCCGGCATCCACTCGGGTGACTCGGCCTGCTCGCTCCCGCCGCAGCACCTCTCCGACGACGTCATCACTGAGCTAAAGCGCCAGACCACCGAACTCGCCCTCGCTCTGAAGGTCGGCGGCCTGATGAACGTGCAATACGCCCTCAAGGATGGCGTCATCTACATCCTCGAGGTGAACCCCCGCGCCTCGCGCACGGTGCCGTTCGTCGCCAAGGTCATCGGCCAGCCGATCGCCAAGATCGCCTCGCGCATCATGGCAGGCGAGAGCCTTGCGAGCTTCAACCTCGTCGAGAAGAAGCTGAACCACGTTGCGGTCAAGGAAGCGGTTTTCCCGTTCAACCGCTTCACCGGCGTCGATACCGTGCTCGGCCCGGAAATGAAGTCGACCGGCGAAGTCATGGGCCTCGACACCGACTACCCGACCGCCTTCGCCAAGTCCCAGCTCGGCGCCGGCTCCAAGGTCCCGCGCGAAGGCACGGTGTTCATCTCGGTGCGCGATGACGACAAGCCTCTGATCCTCGACTTCTCGCGCCACCTGGTGGAAGCCGGCTTCAAGCTCGTTGCCACCTCCGGCACGCACAAGTACCTGATCGAGAACGGCATCGCGGCCGCCAAGGTCAACAAGGTGCTCGAAGGCCGCCCGCACATCGTCGATTCGATGAAGAACCGTGGCGTGCAGCTGGTGATCAACACCACCGACGGGGCCAAGTCGATCTCCGACAGCCGCGATATCCGCCGTACCGCGCTGATGGGCAAGATCCCCTACTACACCACTATCCCGGGCGCCGTCGCCGCCGTGCAGGGCATCATCGCCTACCGCAACGGCACTCTCACCGTCCGCCCGCTGCAGAGCTACTTCACCTGAGCGGAGACTTGCCTCAAATGCACTAGGCCCGTGCCA